>DATMJM010000059.1:0-2157 GCA_035553935.1 Solirubrobacteraceae bacterium | reverse complement strand
GGACGATCTGCTCCGACGGCTGCGCCAGACGGCCGCCGACGAGCGGCAGGCCCGTCAGGCCGCCGATCGTCTCGCCGGAGGACCGCACGGCCAGACCGACGTCGACGACCGTGTCGCTGAGCTCCCGCAGGCCGCGGACCTCCTGGGTGGTGCGGACGCCGATGAAGATCCAGACGCTCGTCCACACGACGAACGCGAGAACGGCCGCAGTGGTCGCGCGCGTGCTCATGCCGGGCGCCGTGGCGGCTACCGCCCGAGGACCGGTGCGATCACGAGCGGCAGAGACGTCACGGCGTGCTCGTACCCCGGGCGGCGGTCGTTACACACCGGCAGCCGCAGCCGCTCGCAAGGCTCGCGCGTGATGTCATTCCGCTGACGCGATCGGTTCGCGCCAGCGGATCTCGCGGTATGCGAGCACCCATGAGGCTCACGCTCCTGATCGCGCTGCTACTGGCGCTGCTGGCGCTTGCGGCCTGCGGCGACGATGACGAGGAGCCGTCGCCGGGTGACCCGGCGACGGTCACGACGACGGTGACGACGACGGTCGCCGGGGGCGCGTCCGACGAGGCACGCGAGCTCGCAGAGGAGACGCGCGAGCTGCAGGAGGAGATCACCGAGACCGGCCGGTCGCTGGTCGACGATCCGGAGGCCAACCGCGAGCAGGCGCGCGAGCGTCTGGACCGTCACATGCAGCGCGCGCGCGAGCTCGTCGAGCAGGCGCGGGCGCTGCCGGAGACCGAGGACGCCCGCGACGCGCTCGTCGAGGCGGGCGAGCGCAGCGAGCAGGCCGCGCGCGAGCTGCGCAGGTTCGCGCGCGACAACGACGACCGGGCGCTCGCGCGAGCCCGCCGTGCGCTTCGCGTGAGCGAGGACGAGCTTCGACGTGCGGCGGAGGACCTGCTCGCGCGCGTTCCCGCGGATGCGCGCAAGGCGCTCGAGGAGGCGCGCGAGAACCTGCCCGACCTGCCCAGCGCACCGCGGCCGTGACGGCGGCGCCGGCGGTCGCCGGCTACAGGCCGAGCTCGCGGCTGTAGCGCTTGCGGTACTCCCGGCGCGCGTCGAGCACCTTGACGACGTACTCGCGCGTCTCCGCGAACGGGATCTGGTCGATGGCGAAGGCGCGCCTGGACAGGCTCGCCTCCGCGATCCAGCGGTCGACGTTGCCCTCGCCGCCGTTGTAGGCGGCGAGCGCGAGGATGGTGTTGCCGCCGTAGCGCTCGTGCAGGTAGCGCAGGTAGTAGGCGCCGTAGGAGATGTTGATCTGCGGCGTGGACAGGTCGCCCTGCTCGAACTGCGTCCCGCCCGACAGGCGCGCGATGTAGCGCGCGGTGTCCGGCGTGATCTGCATGAGCCCGCGCGCGCCGGCGTGCGAGGTGGCGTCGCGGAAGCGCGACTCGGTGTAGATCACGGCCGCCAGCAGCGACGGGTCGAGCTCCTTGGCGGCCGCCTGCTGGCGGATGATGTCCTCGTGTGACAGCGGCAGCGCGATCTCGCGCACGACGTCGGGCAGGCGCGGGACCACGCCGGCCGCCAGCAGCGCCGCGACCAGCACGACGCCGAGCGTCAGCGTGACGCGGCGGCGCCGGCGGGCGCGCAACGCGAGGTGCGCGCGGCGGCGCGGCGCGGCGGGCTCGAGGTGGACGGTGCGGGTGCTCATGCGCTGTTCAGAGTCGCGAGCACGGCGGACAGCTCGCGCTCGAGGTCCTCGACGGTGCCGCTGTTGGTGACGGTGTACGTCGCGCGGCGGGCCTTCTCCTCCTGCGGGAGCTGGCGCGCGGCGCGCTCGTCGAGGCCGACGTGCCCGCGGGCGGCGGCACGCTGCGCCCGCACGTCCTCGTCGGCCACGACGGCGACCGTGGCATCGTAGATGCCTTCCATGCCGGCCTCGAACAGCAGCGGCGTCTCCACGACCGCGGCCGGTGGCGCCGGCTCGCGTGCGCTGACCTCCTCGCGCCAGGCGGCGACGCGCGCGCCGACGCGCGGCCAGATCTCGCCTTCCAGCCAGGCGCGCTCCGCGGGCACCGCGAAGGCGCGCGCCGCGACCGCTGCGCGATCGATGACGCCGCCGGGCGCGACCTCCTCGCCCCAGCGCGCCACGACGGCATCGCGCAGCTCGGGCGACGCGTAGAGCTCGTGGACGACCGCATCGGTCGAGAG
>DATMJM010000058.1:0-2614 GCA_035553935.1 Solirubrobacteraceae bacterium | reverse complement strand
CCGGAAGCCGCCGCCGACCGGCTGCAGGTGGCGCAGGCGCAGGCGCGCGTCGGCGGCGACGACGAGCACCGGCTCGCCGGAGTGCACGAGCGCGGCGATCGTGCCGGCGATCCCGCCACCGCGGCGGTCGCGCACGGGAGCGGCCAGCTCGCGCGACCCGAACGCCGGCTCGTGAAGCGGCCGCCGCGGTGGCGGGATCGCCGGCACGATCGCCGCGCTCGTGCACTCCGGCGAGCCGGTGCTCGTCGTCGCCGCCGACGCGCGCCTGCGCCTGCGCCACCTGCAGCCGGTCGGCGGCGGCTTCCGGCTGTGCTCGCACCAGGCGCTCGAGCGCGACCCCGCGCTGGCGCGGCCGGACGACCACGTCGTGATGCTCGATCCACCCGCCGCTCCGCTGCGCGCGTGCGGACGGCTCACGCACCTGGCGTGGGGCCGTCCTGAGGTACGCTTCGCGGAGCAGATCCATGAGCGTGAGTACGCACTTCGTGCTTCGCTCTCCGCGACGTACCGGGCCCTGCGGGCCGCAGGCGGAGCGGCGGGTGAGGAGCTCGAGATGCTGCTTCGCGGCGATGCGAAGGCGCCACGGCCGGCGGCACTGGCCGGCCGGCTCCTCAGGGTCCTCGCGGAGCTGCAGCTCGTCAGCCTCGACCCGGACGGCAGGGCCCTCACCGTCCCGCCCGCGGAGCGCACGGCGCTCGAGCGGTCGGCGGCGTTCCGGGCATACCAGCAGCGCTATGAGGACGGTCACAGATTCCTGAGCGAGGTGACAGCAAAGGCGGCGTGAGGGCTCCGGCCCGCCAGCGGGTCGTGACCGGCGCGCGCCGCGCGCCCGTCGATGCGCTCAGCGCCGAGCGCCATCCGGCAGTCGATCGCGCCGACCTGACGGAGCTCGAGCGCAGCCTGCTCTCGGACATCTTCGCGATCGTCGAGGAGCACGCCGACGCGTCGGCGGTGCAGATCGACCGCAAGCAGGTCGAGGCGGCGTTCGTCTTCGCCTGCGAGCACCACGCCGACCAGCGGCGCAAGTCGGGGGAGGAGTTCATCGTCCACCCGGTCGGCGTCGCGAAGATCTGCGCCGGCATGCGGCTGGACGCCGAGACGCTGTGCGCCGCGCTGCTGCACGACACCGTCGAGGACACGTCGGCGTCGCTCGTCGAGGTGCGCCACGTCTTCGGGGACGAGATCGCCAACCTCGTCGACGGCGTCACGAAGCTGACCGGCATCACCTTCCAGTCGCGCGACGAGGCGCAGGCCGAGAACTACCGCAAGATGATGGTTGCGATGGCCAACGACGTGCGGGTCATCCTCATCAAGCTCGCCGATCGCCTGCACAACATGCGCACGATCGGCGCGATGTCCAAGCAGAAGCAGATCGACAAGGCCAAGGAGACGCTCGAGATCTACGCGCCGATCGCGCACCGCCTGGGCATCCACGCGATCAAGTGGGAGCTCGAGGACCTCGCGTTCGCGGCGCTGCACCCGCGCAAGTACCAGGAGATCAAGGGGCTCGTCAACCAGCAGCGCGAGGAGCGCGAGCAGTACGTCGAGAAGGCCGGCGCCTACCTGCACCGCGAGCTCGAGGCGCTCGGCATCGACGCCAACATCTCCGGCCGCGCAAAGCACTTCTACTCGATCTACTCGAAGATGACCAAGAAGGGGCGCGAGTTCAACGAGATCTACGACCTCACCGCGATGCGCGTCATCGTCGACTCGGTGAAGGACTGCTACGGCGCGGTCGGCGTCGTGCACTCGCTCTGGAAGCCGCTGCCGGGCCGCTTCAAGGACTTCATCGCGATGCCGAAGTTCAACATGTACCAGTCGCTGCACACGACGGTGATCGGGCCCGAGGGACTGCCGCTCGAGATCCAGATCCGCACGCGCGAGATGCAGGAGATGGCGGAGTTCGGCGTCGCCGCGCACTGGATCTACAAGGCCGGCTCGGACGGCAAGGCCGGTCCGGCGGCGGACGGCGACGCGAAGCTGCACTGGCTGCGGGCGATGCTCGAGTGGCAGCAGGAGACATCCGATCCCAAGGAGTTCATGGACGCGCTGAAGGTCGACCTCATCGAGGACGAGGTCTACGTCTTCACGCCCAAGGGCGAGGTGAAGTCGCTCGCCGCGGGCGCCACGCCCCTGGACTTCGCCTACGAGGTGCACACCGACGTCGGCCACCGCTGCGTCGGGGCGAAGGTCAACGGCAAACTCGTGCCGCTGCACTACGAGCTGAAGTCCGGCGACATCGTCGAGGTGATGACGTCCAACCGCGAGCGGGGCCCGTCGCGCGACTGGCTGGCCGTCGTGCGCACGACGCGCGCGCGCAACAAGATCAAGCAGTGGTTCAAGGCCGAGTCGCGCGACGACACCGAGCACACCGGCCGCGAGATCCTCCACGAGCAGCTCAAAAAGCAGGGCCTGCCCGCGCAGAAGATCGTGTCCTCGCCGCTGCTCGCCGACGTGATCCGCGAGATGGGCTTCAAGAAGGCCGACGACTTCTACATCGCGGTCGGCGGCGCGAAGGTCTCCGCGAAGGTCGTCGTCAACAAGATCATGCAGCGCCTCAAGCAGGGCGAGGCGGCCGAGGGCGCCACGCGCACGATGGCCGAGGACCTGCTGT
>DATMJM010000057.1:0-2663 GCA_035553935.1 Solirubrobacteraceae bacterium | reverse complement strand
GTCGATGAGGACGGCTACTTCTGGTACGAGGGGCGCGCCGACGACGTGATCATCTCCGCCGGCTACCGGATCGGCCCGTTCGAGGTCGAGTCGGCGTGTCTCGAGCATCCCGCCGTCGCCGAGGCGGCCGCGGTCGCCTGGCCCGACGAGCGGCGCGGCAACGTCGTCAAGGCATTCGTCATCCCCGCCGCCGGGTATGAGCCGAGCGATGAGCTCGGCAAGGAGATCTCGGCGTTCGTCCGCGAGCACCACTCGGCGTACGCCTACCCGCGCCAGGTCGAGTTCGTCGACGAGCTTCCCAAGACCCTGACCGGCAAGATCCGCCGCATCGAGCTGCGAGAGAGGAGCACGTGATGGCCGTCGATTCGCACGAGGCGCTGGCACAGCGGCTGGAGGAGCTGCTCGCGATCGAGACCTTTCCGCCGCCCCCGGACTTCGCCCGCGACGCGCTGCTCAACGACCCCGAAGTCTACGAGCGCGCCGCCGCGGATCCGATCGCGTGGTGGGAGGAGAAGGCGCGCGAGCTGCACTGGTTCTCCGACTGGGAGACGGCGCTCGACGACTCAGATCCGCCCTTCTACGAATGGTTCACGGGCGGCACGATCAACGCCTCGTACAACTGCCTGGACCGCCACGTCGCGGCCGGCCTGGGCGACCGCGTCGCGTTCCATTGGCGCGGCGAGGAGGGCGAGGAGCGCGACATCACGTACGCCGAGCTGCACCGTGACGTCCAGCGCTTCGCCAATGCGCTGCGCGACCAGGGCATCCGCAAGGGCGACGTCGTCGGGATCTACCTGCCGATGATCCCCGAGGTCGTCGTCGCGATGCTCGCCTGCGCGCGGATCGGCGCGCCGCACAACGTCGTGTTCGGCGGCTTCTCGCCCGAGTCGGTCAAGGAGCGCATGGCGGTCTCGGAGGCCAAGGCCCTCGTCACCGTCGACGGCGCCCGGCGCAAGGGCAGGACCGCGCCGATCAAGCAGGCCGTCGACGACGTCGGCATCCCGGTGGCGACGACGATCGTCGTGCGCCACACCGGCATCGACTGCCCGATGGGCGAGGGCGACGTCTACTACGACCAGATCATGGAGGCCGCCGATCCCTTGTGCGCGGCCGAGCCGCTGGACGCCGAGCACCCGCTGTACATCCTGTACTCGTCGGGCTCGACGGCCAAGCCGAAGGGCATCCTGCACGCGACCGGCGGCTATCTGACCGGCGTCGCCTACACCACGAAGGTCGTCTTCGACCTCAAGCCCGAGACCGACGTCTACTTCTGCTCGGCCGACGTCGGCTGGGTCACCGGTCACTCCTACATCGTCTACGGGCCGCTCATGAACGCCGCGACGTCGGTCATGTACGAGGGGGCGCCCGACTACCCCGACAAGGACATCTGGTGGGAGCTGTGCGAGCGCTACGGCGTGACGGTCTTCTACACCGCGCCGACCGCGATCCGCGCCTGCATCAAGTGGGGCGAGGAGTATCCCGGCCGCCACGACCTCTCCAGGCTGCGCCTGCTCGGCAGCGTCGGCGAGCCGATCAATCCGAAGGCCTGGGTCTGGTACTACCACGTCATCGGCGGCGAGCGCTGCCCGGTCGTCGACACGTGGTGGCAGACCGAGACCGGCGCGATCATGATCTCGCCGCTGCCGGGGATCACGCACTGCAAGCCGGGCTCGGCGACGCAGCCGCTGCCCGGCGTGTTCGCGCAGGTCGTCGGCGAGGACGGGGAGCCGGCGCCGCCGGACCGGCAGGGCCTGCTGACGCTGACGCAGCCGTGGCCGTCGATGCTGCGCACGCTGTACCGCGACGACGACCGCTACGTGGAGACCTACTTCTCGCGCTTCGGCCCGCGGACGTACTTCGTCGGCGACGCCTCGCGCGAGGACGAGGACGGCTACTTCTGGGTGATCGGGCGCGTCGACGACGTGCTGAACGTCAGCGGCCACCGCATGTCGACGGCGGAGATCGAGTCGGCGGTCGTCTCGCACCCGAAGGTCGCCGAGTGCGCGGCGATCGGCCAGGCTGACGAGGACACGGGCCAGTCGGTGTGCTGCTTCGTGACGCTCGAGGGCGAGCTCGAGGGCAGCGACGAGCTCGTCGCCGAGATCCGCGAGCACGTCGCCAGGAAGATCGGCAAGCTCGCGCGCCCCAAGCGGATCGTCTGGGCCGACGACCTGCCCAAGACCCGCTCGGGGAAGATCATGCGCCGCCTGCTGCGCGACATCGCCGAGGGCCGCGAGCTCGGCGACGTCACGACGCTGCGCGACCCGACCGTGATGGCGCAGCTCGAGGAGAAGATCGCCGCGCGGCGCGACGACGCGGAGGTCTAGCCGCCGCTTCGGTCCGCGGCGCCATCGCGACGCCGCGGATCCGCAACCCGCACACGCAGGATGGGATGGCGCGTGAGGTCGGCAAGCGCCCACCCGCTGGCTGACGCGGCACTAGTCCGCGAAGGGCAGGCGGTCTGCGAGGTCGGTGATCTCGAAGACACGGTGGACCTGCTTGGGCCCGCGCAGGAGCGTGAAGCGTCCCTCGGCACAACGCTCGGAGGCCATCACGAGCAGCCGGATGCCGGTCGAGTCGATGAACTCCAGCGCGCCGAGGTCGACGACGATCGACATGACGTCGCTCGACTCGACGCGGCGCAGCTCCTCCTCGAGGCGAGG
>DATMJM010000056.1:0-4020 GCA_035553935.1 Solirubrobacteraceae bacterium | reverse complement strand
ACACCGCGACGCTGCTGGACGACCCGGCGGGGCGGTCGGCGGCGCGGCGGGCGAGCGTGCGCTCGAGGATCGGCAGGGCCTCGTGCGGCGCCGGCGGCTCGAGCTCGCCGTTGTGGAAGCACGTGCGCTCGCCCGTGTGACAGGCAGGGCCGGCGGGTTCGACGAGTGCCAGCAGCGCGTCGCCGTCGCAGTCCAGGCGCAGCGCGCGCACGGCCTGCGTGTTGCCGCTCGTCGCGCCCTTGTGCCATTGCTCCTGGCGCGAGCGGCTGTAGAGGTGCAGCTCGCCGCTGTCGCGCGTGCGGCGAACCGCCTCCTCGTTGGCGTAGGCGAGCGTCAGGACCTCGCCGCTGCGCCAGTCCTGCACGATGACCGGCACGAGACCACGTTCGTCATAGGCGATCTGCATCGCCCGGCAGTCTAGGTCCAAGCGCCGGGCCGCGCGGGGGTAGAACCGGTCCAGCAACGACGACGGCCGCCCCGGGGGGGCGGCCGCCGTGATCGTCCCGCGTGGGATCTGGAGCAGCTTCTACGCGTCGGCGTCCCGGTCGGAGATCGTGACCCGCTTGACGTCCGGCGCCGCGTAGCGGTCGGCCGTGCTTGTGCCGGCCGGGGCGCACTTCTTCTTCGTCAGCGCGATCTTGCCGCTGACCTTGACGCGATCGCCCGCGGAGGGCGTGTCGGTGCCCTCGTAGCCGTTGAGCTTGAGGGTGAAGGCGTCACCGGCGGCGACGGTGTACGTCGCGCCCTTGACCTGGACGCCCTTCTTCGTGGCGCTCTGATCGGCGATCTCGCCGGACTTGGCGGCGTGCGCGTTGGCCGACGTGACCTTCAGGGTGACGCTGGCCTCGCTGGCCGGCGTGGCCGGGTCGTCGGCGGTGACGCTGACGAGCGTCCCACCGACCTGGTAGCTGAGCCCGGAGACCTTGGCGCACCGCTTGGTCGCGCCCTTGCCCTGGTTGGCGCCCTTCGCTGCAAGCCCCGCGGCGGGCGCCGCGAGCAGCGCGCCGACCGCAACCACGGCCGTGATCGTCTTCCCATTCGTGAGCATCGTTCTCCTAGTCAAAGTCGTGTACTGCTCCTAACGGGGCCGGCCCCGCGAGGTTGGCCGGTGACGCGAATGAGATTTCCGTGAGGTCAGGCGAGCCCGGCGACGGCTGCGGCGCCCGCGCCCTCGGCGATGAACGAGCGCGCCGCGTCGAGATCCGCCGAGCGCCCGGCGGCCAGCGCCGCGACGACGCGATCGCCGTCGAGGTAGAAGACGCTGAACGAGCCGCTCGCGGGATCTCCGCGCACCACCTCGTCGTCCCACGTCGCTGCCGGGCCGACGTATTCGAGCGTCGCCCAGTCGGCGAGGTCCGACCAGAAGTACGGGATCTCGGTGTACGGCTCCTGCGCGCCGAGCATCATCCGCGCCACGTGGCGGCCCTGCGCCGCGGCGACCTCCTCGTGCTCGATGCGCAGCCGGCGGCCGTGGACCACGCTGTCGTACTCGCACATGTCGCCGGCGGCGAAGATGCCGGCGGCCGACGTCCGCAGCGCGCCGTCGCAGGCGACGCCGCCCGACTCGCCGAGCGAGAGGCCCGCCTTGCGCGCGAGCATGACATCTGGCGTCGCGCCGACCCCGACGACGACGAGGTCGGCCTCGACGCGCCGCCCGTCCTCGCAGACGACGGCCTGGACGCGCCCCTCCTCGCCCTCCCCCGCGAACTCGACGCATTCGGCGTTGCCGAGCGTCTCGACGCCGTGCGACGCCAGCAGGTCGTGCACGTAGCGCCCGACGACCGGTCCGAATCCGCGCTCGGTCGGCAGCGACTCCTGCATGACGAGCGTGCAGCGCTTGCCCAGCAGCGTCAGCGAGGCGGCGACCTCCGTCGCGATGTACGAGCCGCCGACGATCGCGATCCGCTCTGCGCCGGCGACGTCGTCGCGCAGGGCATCGGCGTTGCCGAGCGCGCGCAGGTAGTGGATGCCCTCGCGCTGGGCGCCGTCGGCACGCAGCCGGCGGACCATCGCGCCCGTCGCGACGAGCGCCTGGTCGAAGCGCAGCACCTCGCGGCCCGCCTTCGCGGTGCGCGCAGCCGTGTCGAGATCCATCACCGGGGCACGCGTCAGCAGCTCGACGTCGTTGCGGGCGTACCAGGACTCGGGCCTGACGAGCGTCGACGCGCGATCCTCCCGGCCCTGCAGGTAGCCCTTCGTGATCGGCGGGCGGTGATACGGCGGGTCCTGCTCGCGCGTGGCGAGCGTGATCGAGCCGTCGAAGCCGCCGGCGCGCAGCTCCTCCGCCGCGGACGCGGAGGCGATGCCGCCGCCGATCAGCAGGACGTCGACGTCGCGGTCGCTCATCGCTGCTTCATTGGACGTCGTACCCGTCGGCCATCGCGATCCCCTTGCGGTCGGCTGCGTCTGCGGACTCTAGTGTCCGGTCGTCGCGCGGTCTTACTCGCTACTCGATGCCCAGCCGGTCGAGCAGGCCGTCGTCGCCGCGCCAGCCGCGCCGCACGCGGACGGACAGGTCGAGGTGCACGTGCGTGCCGAGCTCGCGCTCGAGCTCGCGCCGGGCGGCCGTCCCGATCGCCTTGATCATCCTGCCCTGCGCACCGATCAGGATGCCCTTCTGCGACTCCGCCTCGACCCAGGCGAGCGCCGTGACGCGCGTCAGGTCGTCGCGCTCCGCGTCGATCCCCTCGACGACGACCTCGACGGCGTGCGGGACCTCCTGGAACGTGCGGCGCAGGATTTGCTCGCGGATGAGCTCGGCGAGCAGCACCGTCTCGGGCTGGTCGGACGCGTCGCCGACGTCGTAGAGGTGCGGGCTGTCGGGCAGCAGGGCCGCGAGGTGCTCGACGAGCGGCTCGACGCCGGTGCCCCTGCGCGCCGACAGCGGGAAGATCTCGTCGGAGATGGCCAGCTCGGCGGCGGCCTGCAGCGCGGCGAGCGTCTGCGCGCGATCGAGGCGGTCGACTTTGTTGACCGCGATTGCGACCGGCACCCCGGCGCGGCCGAGCGCGCCGGCGATGAAGCGGTCGCCCGGGCCGATCCCCTGCTCGCCGTTGAGCAGCAGCACGGCCGCGTCGGCCTCGGCGAGCTCGCGCTCGACGCGCGACTGCATGCGCTGCGTGAGCGCGTCGCGCGGGCGCTGCACGCCCGGCAGGTCGACGAGCACGAGCTGCGCGTCGCCGCGCATCGCGATGCCGCGGATCGCGCGGCGCGTGGTCTGCGGCTTGTCGGAGACGATCGCGACCTTCTGGCCGACGATCGCGTTGACGAGCGTCGACTTGCCGACGTTGGGCCGGCCGGCCAGCGCGACGAAGCCCGCCCGCGGCATCAGGAGCCGCCTTCGGGCGAGACCCAGGACATGATCTCGCGCTGGAGGGCGAGCATCTCGCCGTCGTCGGTCTCGTGGTCCATGCCGGTGAGGTGCAGCGCGCCGTGGACGATCGCCTCGCGCAGGTCGGCCGTGTGCTCGGGGCAGATGACGATGTCGCCGATCTCGCGCGGGCCGCACACCGTCTCGCTGCCGTCGATCGGGAACGAGAGGACGTCGGTCGGCCCGTCCTTGCCGCGGTGCGCGACGTTCAGCTCGGCGATCCGCTCGGCGCTGACGAACTCGAGCGCCACATGCCCGCTGTCGATGCCCGCCGACCCGAGCGCGAGCGCGAGCAGGCGCTCGATCTCCTCGAGCGGCAGGGCACGCCCGCCGAGGCCGAGGACCTCGATCTCCAGGGCGTCGCTCAAGCGCGGCGGCGATCCGCGGGCCGCAGCTCGGGCGTCCGGCTCTCGGCGTGCTCGGCGTAGGCCTCCACGATGCGCTGCACGAGGCGGTGGCGGACGACGTCCTCGCCGCCGAAGCGGACGAACTCGATCCCCTCGATGCCGTGCAGGATGTCGCCGACGACGATCAGGCCGGAGCCCTCGTTCTTGGGCAGGTCGATCTGCGTGATGTCGCCGGTGACGACCATCTTCGAGTTGAACCCCAGCCGCGTGAGGATCATCTTCATCTGCTCGGGCGTCGTGTTC
>DATMJM010000055.1:0-14487 GCA_035553935.1 Solirubrobacteraceae bacterium | reverse complement strand
CTGGAGGCCCAGGGCTTCGAGCCCGGCGACGATGTCGAGATCGCCGGAGTGCTGTTCGAGCTGCATCCAGGCTGAGAATCCTCGCCGCCCGGCGCAACCTTCGCGCCCGCGCTCGTGTTCTCGCGACCACAGGCGGGCATCGATCCGGGGGAGACTGACGTGGCAAAGCGCGGTGCAGACGGTCACAGGGGCACGAACGCGGGTGGCCGCAGGAACGTCTACCGTTCCGCGGCCATGAGGTTCACGACCCCCGCCATCGCGGCGCTGCTGCTCCTGACGCTCTGCGCGCCCGCCGCGCACGCCGGCCCCGACCAGGGGTCGATCATGATGGACGACGACCAGCTGCTGTACCGCTCGGACAACACGCGGGCGCGCGCGCTGACCGTCATGAAGTCCTTCGGCGTGGACATCGTGCGCGCCACGGTCCTGTGGAAGACCGTCGCCGAGGGCGCGCAGCTGTCCAACAAGGAGATCTCGCGCATCAAGGGCGCCAAGAACCGCGCCCGCGCGCGCAAGCAGCGCCGGCGCTTCAAGCCCCGCGATCCGCGCACGTACCCGACCCGCAACTGGGACCGCTACGACAACCTCGTCAAGGAGGCTGCCGAGCTCGGCCTGCGCGTCTACTTCACGATCACCGGCCCGGGCCCGTCCTACGCGCACCGCAAGGCGCCGCGCAGCCAGCACCGCAACGCCGGCACGTACAAGCCCTACCCGACGCGCTTTCGGGACTTCGTCGAGGCAGTCGGCCGGCGCTACAACGGTCGCACGCGCGACGAGAACGGCGTGCGCCGCCCGCTGCCGCGCGTCTCGCGCTGGTCGATCTGGAACGAGCCCAACCAGCCGGGCTGGCTGACGCCGCAGTACGAGCGCCGCAGCGGGCAGGTCGTGCCGGCGTCGCCCGCGATCTACCGCAAGCTCTACCAGGCGGGCGTGCAGGGTCTGGAGCGCGCCGGTCACACGCTCGTGACCGACAGCATCTTCCTCGGCGAGACGGCGCCGATGGGGTCGACCCAGCGCGGCCCGCGCAACGGGATGCGGCCGGTGCCGTTCCTGCGCGAGCTGCTGTGCCTCAAGCCCGACGGCACGCAGTACCAGGGCAACGACGCCGCGAAGCGCGACTGCGACGACTTCGCCCGCGGCGGGCCGCTGAAGGCCAGCGCGTTCGCGCATCACCCGTACACGAAGAAGGCGGCACCGACGAAGGCGCCGTCGAGCCCGGACGAGATCACGATCGCCAACATCGGGACGCTCGGACCGCTGCTGGACACGCTCTCCGCGCAGTCCGGCGGCAAGCTGCCGGCGGGCCTGCCGATCCTGCTGACGGAGTTCGGCTACGAGTCCAACCCGCCGGACCCGCGCAACGGGATCTCGTACGCGCGCCAGGCGGAGTTCAACCAGCTCGCCGAGTTCCTCGCCTACAACGACCCGCGCGTGCAGGCGACGACGCACTTCCTGCTGCGCGACGTGGCGCCGCTGCGGCGCTATCCGAAGGGCTCGCGGCTGTATTGGTTCACCTACCAGTCGGGGCTGATGACGAACTCGGGCCGCGCGAAGCCGGCGCTGTTCGCCTACAGCCTGCCGCTCGTGATGTTCCCGGCGGGTCCCGGCGTGATGGGCTACTGGGGCCAGCTGCGCTTCCGTCCCAACGGCGCGCAGGACATCGCCGTGATCATGTGGCGCCCGACGAAGAAGGCCGCGTGGCAGCAGCTCGGCGCGCCCGCGCCGACGTCGCCGCAGGGCTACTTCACCGGCACCGTCCCGACGCCCGGACCGGGCGGCGAATACCGCGCGGTGTACGTCAACCCGGAGAACGGCAAGATCACCCACTCCTCGCTGCCCACGCCGCCGTAGGAGGCCGCCAGGGGCCGCGTAAGCTGAGCGCGCGATGGCCCGCCACGTGATCAAGCTCGGCTCGAGCATCGTCGCGCGCGACGACGGCGAGCCGCGCACGGACGTCATCGAGCGCATCTGCCGCGAGGCGGCGGCGCGGCACGCCGCGGGCGACGACGTCGTGCTCGTCACGAGCGGGGCGATCGCGCGCGGCATGCGGGTCATGGACCTGCCGGTGCGCCCGCGCGCGATCGAGGACCTGCAGGCGGCCAGCGCCGTGGGCCAGGGCAAGCTCTACCGCGTCTACGACGAGCTGCTGCGCGAACATGGGATCACGTCGGCTCAGGTGCTGCTCACGTTCTTCGACATGAGCGCGCGCACGCACTACCTCAACGCGCGCCAGACGCTCGGCAAGCTGCTGGAGTGGCGCGTGCTGCCGGTCATCAACGAGAACGACACGACGACGACCGACGAGATCTCCTTCGGCGACAACGACTTCCTCGCAGCTCAGGTCGCGCTGCTCGTCGGCGCCGACCTGCTCGTGCTGCTCACCGACGTCGAGGGCCTCTACACGGCGAGCCCGCGCAGCGATCCGGACGCCGAGCTCGTCCCGCTCGTGACGGACTTCGACGCGTTGGGGAGCCTGTCGATCGGCCACACGACGTCGCCGCTCGGGACGGGCGGGATGCGGTCGAAGGTCGTCGCCGCCGAGATGGCGACCGCGGGCGGCGTGGAGACGGTCATCTGCAGCGGGCTGCGCGAGGGGGCGCTCGGCGGCGCGCTCGCCGGCGGCGCCGCGGGGACGCGCTTCCCGCCGCGCGAGACGCGCTATTCGTCGTTCAAGCTGTGGCTGAAGTACGCCAAGCCGGCGCGCGGCACGATCGTCGTCGACGCGGGCGCTGCGCGCGCGCTGCGCGACGGCGGAACGTCGCTGCTGCCGGTCGGCATCACCGAGGTGCGCGGCTCGTTCGACGCCGGCGATGCCGTCCAGGTCGCGCACGGCGCGATCGTCATCGGCAAAGGGATCTGCAACTACGCCGCGGGTGAGCTGATGCAGGTCAAGGGGATGAAGTCGGCCGCGGTGCGCGAGGTGCTGCCGCGCGCGACCGACGAGGCGATCCACCGCGACTACTTCGTGCTGAGCTGACGGACTACCCTTCGCCGATGGCGACCGTCACCCGCTCGGTCTCGGACATCTGCCTCGCCGCGCGTGACGCGGCCCGCGCGCTCGCGGCGCTCGACACCGACACGAAGAACGCCGCGCTGCACGCCATCGCCGACGCGCTCGTCGCCCGCACGGACGAGATCGTCGCGGCCAACGCGCGCGACATGCAGACCGGCCGCGCCAACGGGCTGGACGCTGCGCTGCTCGACCGGCTGGCGCTCGACCCGGAGCGGATCGCCGCCGTCGCGGCCGGCACGCGCGCGATCGCGGCGCTGCCCGACCCCGTCGGCGAGGTCGTCGAGGGCAGGCGGCTGCCCAACGGGCTGGACGTGCGCAAGGTGCTCGCGCCGTTCGGCGTCGTCGCGGTGGTCTACGAGGCGCGGCCGAACGTCACGATCGACGCGGCGTCGCTGTGCCTGAAGTCCGGCAACGCCGTCGTGCTGCGCGGCTCGTCGTCGGCGGCGCACTCCAACGCCGTGCTGGCAGCGATCGCCTCCGAGGCCGCGACCGGCGCGGGCGTGCTCGACGGCGCGATCGGCCTCGTCGCCGGCGGCGGGCGTGAGGAGCTCGCCGAGCTCGCGACGCAGGACGGCGTCGTCGACCTCATCTTCCCGCGTGGCGGCGAGGGGCTGAAGGCCGCGCTGAAGGAGGTCGCGACCGTCCCGGTCATCTACGCCGCGTCCGGCAACTGCCATGTCTACGTCGACGCGAGCGCCGACCTCGACGACGCGGAGGCGATCATCGTCAACGCGAAGGTCCAGCGGCCCGGCGTCTGCAACGCGGCCGAGACGCTGCTCGTGCACGCGTCCGCCGCGCCGGCGTTCCTGCCGCGGGCGATCGCGGCGCTGCAGGCGGCCGGCGTCGAGCTGCGCGCCGACGGCCGCGCGCGCTCGCTCGCGGGCGATCGCGCCGCGTCGCTGGCCGTTGCGACCGACGAGGACTGGGACACGGAGTTCCTCGCGCCAGTGCTCGCCGTCGGCGTCGTGGACTCCGTCGACGAGGCCATCGACCACGTCAACCGTCATGGCTCGGGCCATTCGGAGGCGATCGTGACCGCCGACGTGCGCGCGGCGCGCGCCTTCGAGCGCGGCGTGGACGCGGCCTGCGTCTACGTCAACGCGTCCACCCGCTTCACCGACGGCGGCGAGTTCGGGATGGGCGCGGAGATCGGCAACTCGACGCAGAAGCTGCACGCGCGCGGGCCGATCGGCCTGCGCGAGCTGTGCACGTTCAAGTACGTCGTCGCCGGCGACGGCCACGTGCGCCGCTAGCCACGACCGGTGGCGCGGATCGGCATCTTCGGCGGGTCGTTCAACCCGCCGACGCTCGCGCACCTCGTCTGCGCGTCGGAGGCCGTCGCGCAGCTCGACCTCGAGCGCGTGCTGCTCACCCCCGTCGCGGCGCCGCCGCACAAAGACGCCGAGCGCGACCCGGGGGCGGACGAGCGCCTGGCGCTGTGCCGCCTGGCGGTCGAGGGCGACGAGCGGCTCGGCGTCTGCGATGTCGAGGTCCTGCGCGGCGGGCCGTCGTACACGGTCGATACCCTGAGGGAGCTGCATGAGCGCAAGCCGGAGGATCACCTGACCTTCATCGTCGGGGGCGACATCGCCCTCGGACTGCCGACCTGGCGCGAGCCGGAGGCGGTCCTCGGTCTCGCACGGCTCGCGGTGGCCGAACGCTCCGGGACGCGGCGGGAGGACGTCACGGCGCTCCTGGCGGCGCAGTTCCCGCAGGCGCGCCCGCCGGTGTTCTTCGACATGCCGCGGATGGACATCTCCTCGTCCCAGATACGCCGGCGTATCGCGGAGGGACGGCCG
This sequence comes from Solirubrobacteraceae bacterium, assembly GCA_035553935.1. Taxonomy (GTDB): domain Bacteria; phylum Actinomycetota; class Thermoleophilia; order Solirubrobacterales; family Solirubrobacteraceae; genus CADCVQ01. The sequence goes on along the minus strand of DATMJM010000055.1, from coordinate 9,675 downwards.
ATCCGCTACCTCGTACCTGACTCCGTTGCCGGGCACATCGCTCGGGGAAGGCTGTATCGATGACGCCAGAGCAGCTCGCAGAGACGATCGCCGCGCAGGCGGCCGACAAGAAGGCGGTCGACATCGTCGAGCTCGACGTGCGCGAGGTGCTGGGCTACACCGACTTCTTCCTCATCTGCGCGGGCAACACCGCGCGCCAGACCAAGGCGATCCACGACGGCATCCACCAGGCGCTGAAGGACGAGCACGGCATCCTGCCGCGGCGCGTGGAGGGCGTGCGCGAGGCGACCTGGATCCTCATGGACTACCTCGACGTCGTCGTGCACATCTTCACGCCCGAGGCGCGTGACTTCTACCGCCTCGAGCAGCTGTGGGGCGAGGTGCCGGCGCGGACGATGGAGCCCGCCGAGGCCTAGATCTAGCGCCGGTCGTTCTCCGCGAGCGCGTCGAAGGCGGCCTGCAGCGAGGAGAAGGGGGCGAGCGTCTGCGGCGCCTCGATCGTGTGGCGCCTGCCGACCTCGCTGACGAGCAGCTCGGCGACGACCTTCGCCGAGGAGGTCCCGCCGAGCCGCGCGCGCCGTCCCCGCGGGACCCTGAAGTCGATCGTCAGGCCGGCCTTGCGCATGACCTTGTCGGAGGTCGCGATCCACGAGGCGCCGCGCGCCGCGCGGACCGACTCGACGAGGATCCGCCGTGCGGCGGCCGGGATCCGCGCGGGCACGCCGTTTGCGCGCGCGACGCCGAGCGACGCGAGCACGCCGCCGAGCGTGTTGGCGTCGCGCAGGAAGCGATCGACGTCCACGCCGGTGTCGACCCGTACGGTCTGCACGCCGACGACCCGCTCCGTCGCGCCGATGCGCTTGTTCGTCTCCCAGCGCCACGGTGCGATCCCGAACTGCTCGAGCATGCGCGTCAGGCCGTTGCGCCCCTTCGCCGCGGAGCGGGCCAACCGCCGGCGCACCCGGAGCGGGACCTGATAGCCGGAGGAGCCGAGGCTCACGAACGAGCGCCCGCCGATCGAGGACAGCCCGATGCCCTGGTCGTCGATCGACAGGTCGATCGCGTAGTCGGGCAGCACGCTGCCCGAGCGCGCGCGAAACGGGCCGCTCATCGCGAGCTTCACGGGCTCGCCATACCCGCGCGCACCCTTCACCGTGATCGTGATCCGGCCGTCGATCCGGCCGCTCGTGGCGTTCGGGTTCGGGCCGAAGGCGCGTCTGGCGAGCGCGGCCACGTCGTGCGCCGGCTTCGCCGCCCGGACGGAGTCGTCGCTCGCGGTGTCGTCACCGCCGCAGGAGGCGAGGCCCACCGCCGCCGCGAGCGCCAGCGGCCAAGCTGCTGAGCGCGGCCATCGCACGTCGGTGTATGTACACCCGCGGTGGCGTGCGGTCAATCGCGCGCCGCGAGCGCCTGCGCCGCGACCCGCAGGTCCTCGGTGAAGAGGTCGCGCTGCGCTTGGCGCGCCTGGCCGTCGGAGCCGCGCAGGATCGCCGAGGGATGGATCGTCGCGATGACGATCGGCGCCAGGTCGCTGTCGACCGGCTCGCCCCGCTGCGCCATGAGCCGGAACGTGCTGCCGAGCAGCGTCTTGGCGGCCGTCGCGCCGAGCGCGACGAGCGCCTCGGGCTGGATTGCGTCGAGCTCGGCGCGCAACCAGGGCCGGCAGGCCTTGATCTGCGACGCGCTCGGCCGCTGGTGGATGCGCCGCTTGCCGCGCTCCTCGAACTTGAAGTGCTTGACGGCGTTGGTGATGTACACGTCGTCGCGCGGGACGCCGACCGCCTCGAGCGCCCGCGCGAGCTCACGCCCGGCGGGACCAACGAACGGATGCCCCTCGCGATCCTCGCGATCGCCCGGCACCTCGCCGACGAGCACCATCCGCGCATCCTCCGGGCCCTCGCCGAACACCGTCTGGGTGGCGGGCTCCCAGAGGTCGCAGCCGCGGCACTCCTGCGCCGCGCGCCGCAGCGCCTCGAGGTCGCGCCGTGCGGGGAGGAAGTCGCCAGCATCGACCGCCATCGGCCCATGCGTTCCCGCTCGTGCCCGTCGTCAACCGCCTCCCGCGGGGCGCGCGACCCGCGGCGGCGGTGAAGTGGAGCTGAGGGGGCTCGAACCCCTGACCTTTCGGCTGCCAGCCGAACGCTCTCCCAGCTGAGCTACAGCCCCGAGTGGGTGATCGACGGCCATCTTAACACCGACCAGTGTCGATTCCGCGCAGGCGCAAGACGCAGATGGCCGAAGGCCCTGTGCTCGAACTCGTCGATCGCCAGCTAGGAGCGCCGCTCGAGCCGTGGCAGTACGCGGCGACGCCGTCGACCTCGCTCGCGCTGCGTTGGATCCGCAGGAGCCGTGAGCCGGGATCGAACGCTCAGCGTGGGCGGCGCGGGATGAACTCCGGGACGTCTGGCTCCGGCGGCGCCGCCCGGCCGTCGGCCGCGCTCGGAGCCCAGCGATCCGGATCGGCGCGGTCGAGGCGGGCGCTGAGGTCGGCGTGGGCCTCGCGGACGTCGCGCAGGAGGCGCTCGGCGTTGACGCGCAGCGAATCCGACAGCTCGCGCAGATTGCCGCTCAGCGTCTCGCCCTCGCGCAGGACCTCGCGCGCTGCCGCGCGCGCCTCGGCGATCAGCTCGCGCGCGCGACCCTCGGCCCGGTGACGCGCCTCCGCGGCCGCCTCCCGCGCCTCGGCGTGCAGCTGCTCGGCCGCGGCGACGGCCTCCGCGCGCACCTCGGCGGCCTCCTCGTCGGCGGCCTCGATGCGCAGCGCCGAGGCCCGCTCGGCCTCCGCGATCCGCTCGGCGGCGCGCTGCTCGGCGTCGGCGCGCAGCTTTTCGGCGGCGCGTTCGGCCGCCTCGATGATCTGCTCCACATGGCGCGCCGTCGCCTCCACCGACTTCGAAGATCGCGGCGCGGCCATGACCGACGATGGTAGGCACGCGCCGCGCCGTGTCGCGCAAGAACGCCACCACGGCGGGCGCCGCGGCGTGCGCCATCCTTGGCCGGTGCCGCCGATCGCGAAGGTCGAGCCGATCACGACGGCCCGCGCGCTGCGCGGGCCGTTCGACTACCTGCGCCCCGACGGCGTCGGCATCGGCTCGGTGCTCGTCGTGCCGTTCGGCCACCGCGACGTCATGGGCGTCGTCGTCGGCCTCGCCGAGTCCTCGGAGGTGCCCGACGAGCGCCTCGCCGCGCCGCGGCGCGTGCTCGACCACGACCTGCCGCCCGAGCTCGTCGACCTCGCCGCCTGGATCGGCGCCGAGTACTGCTCGACGTTCGCACGCGCGCTCGCGCTCGTCTCGCCGCCGGCGCGGGGGCGAGCGAAGCTCACGTGGTGGGCGACCGCCACGGGCGCCGATCCCGACGGCGGCCGCCCGCCGACCGACCGCCAGCGCGCGCTGCTCGGAAGCCTCCCGCGCGCCGCCGGCGCCGACCTCGCGGCGCTGCGCCGGCTCGAGGCCCGCGGCCTCGTGAAGCTCGAGCGGCGCGCCACGCGCCGCCACGTCCGCCACGATGCGGTCGGCGCGCGCCGCGCGCAGGCGCCGCCGCTGACGGCCGACCAGGCGCACGTTCTGGCGGAGATCGAGGCTCGTCTCGGCGAGTCCGAGCCGCCGCCCCTGCTGTTGCACGGCGTCACCGGCTCGGGCAAGACGGAGGTCTACCTGCGCGCCGCCGCGGGCGCGCTCGCGCAGGAGCGCGGCGTGATCGTCCTCGTCCCGGAGATCGCGCTCACGCCGCAGATCGTCAGCCGCTTCGTCGACCGCTTCGGCGACACGGTCGCGGTCCTGCATTCCAAGCTGTCGGCCGGCGAGCGCCACGACGAGTGGATGCGCCTGCGCAGTGGCTCGGCGCGCGTCTGCGTCGGGCCGCGGTCGGCCGTCTTCGCGCCGATCGAGCGGCTCGGCTTGATCGTGCTCGACGAGGAGCACGACGCTTCCTACAAGCACGAGGGCGACCCGCGCTACGACGCGCGTCGCGTGGCCGGCCGGCGCGCGCGGCAGGCCGGTGCGCTGCTCGTGGCGGGCAGCGCGACGCCGCGGCCGGAGAGCGTGCACCGGTTGCGCCGCCTGCGGCTCCCGGCGCGCGTCGACGGCCGCCCGCTGCCACCGGTCCGGATCGTCGACATGCGCGAGCGGCGCGGCGCGCTGCACCCGGACACGAGCCACGCGCTCGTCGACGCGCCGAAGGCGATCGTGCTGCTCAATCGGCGCGGCTGGTCGAACTTCGTCGACTGCCGCTCGTGCGGGCACGCCTGGAGCTGCCCGCAGTGCGACGTCGCGCTCGTGCTGCACCGCTCCGCAGGCCACCTGGCGTGCCATCACTGCGGTCATCGCGAGCGGGTGCCGCAGAGATGCGTCGCGTGCGGATCGATGTCCGTCGCGCGTCACGGCGCCGGCACCGAGCGCCTCGAGCACGAGCTCGGGGAGATCGGCCACGAGGTCTTCCGTCTCGACGCCGACGTGCGCGACGCGACCGCGCTCCTGCGGCGCTTCGAGGCCGCGCCGCGCGGAATCCTGCTCGGCACCCAGATGGTCGCCAAGGGGCACGACTTTCCCGACGTCACGCTCGGCGTCGTGGTCGACGCCGACAGCACGTTGCGGTTTCCCGACTTTCGCGCCGAGGAGCGAACGTTCGCGCTCGTCGCCCAGCTCGCCGGGCGCGCCGGCCGCGGACCCGGCGGCGGCCGGGTGCTCGTGCAGACGATGTCGCCCGGCGCGGCCTCGATCGCGGCCGCCGCGCGGCACGACGCGGACGGCTTCCTCGCCGGCGAGCTCGGCCGCCGCGAGGCGTTGCGCTACCCGCCGTTCTCGCACCTCATCCGGATCGTCTGCTCGGCGCAGGAGGGCACGGCGGTCGGCGAGGCCGCGCGCGCCGTGCGCGGCGGCCTCGGCGACATCCCGGCCGCGCAGGTGCTCGGCCCCGCGCCGCTGTTTCGCCTGCGCGGGCGAGAGCGCGCGCAGCTCGTCATCAAGGCCGCGCGGCGCGCGGCAGCCGTGCACGCCGCCGGCGCGGCGGTGGCCGAGGTCGCCGGCGATCGAACCCGCCGCGGCGTCTCCTTCAGCGTCGACGTCGATCCGCAGTAGCCGATCTACACTGAAGCCATGGCCGAGGACGTCGCGGAGCAGACCGAGGAGGAGCCCGAGGGGCAGCAGCTCGACCCCGAGGTGCTCGAGCGCCGCCGCGCCGCGATGCAGCACGTGCGCACGCTCGGCGACCCGATCCTCAAGACGAAGGCGCGCCCCGTCGATCGCTTCGACGACGAGCTGCGCGACGAGGTCACGCGGCTGGCGGTGCTCATGCACGACGCGCTCGGCATCGGCCTGGCGGCGCCGCAGGTCGGCATCTCGCACCGCCTGCTCGTCTACCGCGTCGAGCCCGACAGCCCGACGGTCGCGCTCGTCAACCCCGAGATCGAGTGGTCGAGCCGCGACCAGGAGACCTCCGAGGAGGGTTGCTTGAGCCTGCCGCTGATCCACGTCGACGTCGAGCGACCCGTGGCGGTGCTCGTGCGGGCGCGCGACGCGCACGGCGAGCAGATGGTGATCGAGGCGACGGGCCTGGAGGCGCGCGTCATCCAGCACGAGATCGACCATCTCGACGGCATCCTCATCCTCGATCGCACGTCGCGCGAGCAACGCAAGGCCGCGATGCGCGCGCTGCGCGAGGCCGAGCAGGCCGCGGCCGCGTCCGCCGACGCCGCGTAGTGGCTCGAACAGTCTTTCTGGGCACATCGCAGTTCGCCGCCGCGGTCCTCGACCGGCTTGCCGACAGCCCGCACCGCCCGCAGCTCGTCGTCACGCGACCGGACCGGCCGGCGGGCCGCGGGCGCCGGCTGTCGGCGCCGCCGGTCGCCGACGCCGCGCGCGCGCTGGGGCTCGAGCTGGCGCAGCCGGACAGCGTCAACGAGGAGGAGGCGCGCGCGCGGATCGCGGCCGCCGAGCCCGAGGCGGTCGTCGTCTGCGCGTTCGGCGCGCTGATCCGCGAGCCCCTGCTGTCGGCGCACGAGATGCTCAACGTGCATCCGTCGCTGCTGCCGCGCTGGCGCGGCGCGGCCCCGGTCGAGCGCGCGATCATGGCGGGCGACGAGCAGACGGGGGTCTGCATCATGCGCCTGACGCAGGGCCTGGACAGCGGCCCCGTGTTCGCCGCCGGCGTGGAGCCGATCGCCCCGGATGACACGTATGGCACGCTCGCCCCGCGCCTGGAGGAGCTCGGCGCCGACCTGCTGCTGCGCGTGCTCGGCGACCGCCCACCGCCGATCGAGCAGAGCGAGGACGGCGTGACCTATGCCGAGAAGATCTCAGCGGCGGATCGCGCGCTGGACCCCGCCGCACCGGCCCGCGTCAACGATCGCGTCGTCCGCGCGCTGACGCCGCACATCGGCGCCCGCGTGCAGTTGCCCGACGGGTCGTTGCTCGGCGTGCTGCGCGCGGCGCCGCGGGCGCCGGACGAGGCCGGCGAGCTGCGCGCCGACGGCCGGCGGCTGCTGCTCGGCGGCCTGGAGCTGCTCGAGGTCCAGCCGGCGGGCGGCAGGCCGATGGACGCGGCGGCCTACCTGCGCGGGCGCAAGCTGTGAGCGCGCATCCCGCTCGCTCGATCGCGCCTGTTTGCGCGCGCGCACCGGCCCGCCGGCGGACGCCACGCCCCGAGCGCCACGGCGAGACCCACAGCAACGCGGAGCACCACGGTCGATGACCGACGTCACGCCCGCGCGGCGCGTCGCCTTCGCGGTCGTCCGGCGCGTGTTCGAGCAGGGCGCGTATGCCGACCGGGCGCTGCACGCGGAGGCCAGGGGGCTCGACCCGCGCGAGCGCGGACTGGCCATGCAGCTCGCCTACGGCACGGTGCAGCGGCGCCTGGCGCTCGACCACATGATCGAGCAGCTCGCGCGGCCGGTCGGCGGCCTCGACGCCCGGACGCTCGCGGCGCTGCGGCTCGGGCTCTACCAGCTCGCCCACCTCGACAACGCGGCGCCCCACGCCGTCGTGGGGGAGGCCGTCGAGCTGGCGAAGGGCCGAAAGGGCGGCCACAAGCTCGTCAACGCCGTCCTGCGCCGGGCGCTGCGCGAGGGCATCCCGCCGCTGCCGGCAGACGACACGCCGGCGGGAGCGGCGGTCGCCCACTCCTACCCGCCGTGGCTCGTCGAGCTGTGGTGGGAGCGCTTCGGCGCGCCCGAGACGCGGGCGCTGCTGCGCGCCGGCAACGAGCCCGGCGAGCTCGCGCTGCGCGTCAACACGCTCGTGACGACGCCGGCCGAGGTCGCCGCGGAGATCGGGGTCCAGACCGCGCCCGCCGGCGACGAGCTGCCGGAGGGGCTCGTCGTCACCGGGCCCTTCGACGCGTACGCACACCCGCTGTACGCACAGGGCGCGTACGTCGCGCAGTCGCGCGCTGCGATGCTCGTCGCGCGCGCGCTGGACCCGCAGCCGGGCGAGCGCGTCCTCGACCTGTGCGCCGCGCCGGGCGGAAAGACGACGCATCTCGCCGCGCTGATGGGAGGCAGCGGCGAGATCGTCGCCGTGGAGCGTCACGCCAAGCGCGCCCTCGCGCTGCAGCGCGCGTGCGAGCGAATGCGGGCACCAAGCATCGGCGTCCACGTCGGGGACGCGCGGCGGTTCACGGCGCGCACGCCCTTCGATCGCGTCCTCGTAGACCCGCCCTGCAGCGGCCTCGGCACGCTGCAGGGTCATCCCGACCTGCGCTGGCGCATGACGCCGGCTGCGGTCGCGGAGCTCGCCGAGATCCAGGAGGCGATCCTCGCGGCGGCGCGCGCGGCGCTCGGGCCGGGCGGCGCGATCGTCTACTCGACGTGCACGCTGTCGCCCGCCGAGAACGAGGCCGTCGTGCGCGCGTCCGGCCTGCGGGTAGAGTCCGAGCGCCTCGTACTGCCCCACCGCGACCGCACGGACGGCTTCTACATCGCCCGCCTCAGCAGTCCATGAACACCGAGATCGGCATGACGTGCCCGCACTGCAAGGAGCCCTGGCTGCGTCCTGCGAACATGCCGGGCCGCTACCGCTGCGTGTACTGCCTGCACCGGTTCGAGCTGTGCTCGCTGTGCCCGGACTGCGGCGAGCATTCTACGATCGTGCGCATGTCCACGACGGCGATCCTGTCCTGCAACGCCTGCTCAGCATCGATGCTCCGGGAGATCTAGACCACACATGCCGCTCACCGAACGCCACGTCGCACCGTCGATCCTGTCGGCGGACTTCGCCCACCTCGCGCCGAAGGTCCGCGAGGTCATGGACGCGGGCGCCCGCGTCATCCACTGCGACGTCATGGATGGGCACTTCGTCCCGCCCATCACGTTCGGGCCGATGGTCGTCGCCGCGCTGCGCGACGCACTGCCCGACGAGGCGTACCTCGACGTGCACCTCATGATCGAGAGCCCCGAGAAGCACGTCGCCGAGTTCGCGAAGGCGGGCGCGGACGGGATCACGATCCACGTCGAGGCCACGCCGCACGTCGACTACACGCTGTCGGCGATCCGCGAGGGGGGCTGCAAGGCGGGGCTCGTCGTCTGCCCCGGCACGCCGCCGGATGCGTTCGGCGAGTGCGACGTCGACCTCGCGCTGATCATGACCGTGAACCCGGGGTGGGGCGGCCAGCCGTTCCTGCGCAACCAGCTCGACAAGATCCGCCGCGTTCGCGCCATCCTCGGCGATGACGTGCCGATCGAGGTGGACGGCGGCATCAATCCCGAGACGGCGGCGGAGTGCGCGGCGGCCGGCGCGACCTGGTTCGTCGCGGGCTCGGCGATCTTCGGCTCCGATGACCCCGCGGCGACGTTCCGCGAGATCGCGGAGGCGGCCGGCTGCTGAGGTTCGCGACAGCTCTTTGGTTGGCGGTCGTGCTGGCGCTCGGGCTCGCCTCGCCGCCCGCGCACGCCGCGGGCCCCGGCGTGACGCTGTTCGTGAACACGATCCCGCGGCCGATCGATCTGCCCGGCACGCGCTTCGCGGGCGGCATGTCGATCCGCTCGCTCGTGGCACAGGCCGGCGTCGATCCCGCCTCGGTCACGTTCGTCAACGTCACGCGCGACGACGCCGGCCAGATCGCGCTCACACGGGCGCAGCTGAGCGCCGCCCGCATCATCGACAACGGGACGACGACGCGCTTCGTGCACGGTGCGACCACGATCACGGCGACCGCCGACACAGGGCCGCTGCAGGTCAGCATCAACGGCGGCGACATGACGGTCGTCGCATCCGTCAGCCGCAGCCGCATCGAAGCCAACGAGAGCGTCAGCTTCAGCGCCCGCGTGCGATTCGCGCCGCCGGGCGCGCAGCTGACCTTCGAGTGGGACTTCAACGACGGCAGCCCGCGCAAGCGCGGCCGCAACGTCACCCACGTCTACAAGTTCGGCGGCGACTACGCGGCGCGCGTCACCGTGACCGGCACGAGCGGGTCGACCGGGCGCTGCGCGACGTCCTGCATCGGCCACGACGACGTCGAGGTGAGCGTCGGCGAACCGCCGCCTGAGCCGCCGGCCGCGCCGCCGGGGCCCGGCGGCGGGGCGGGCACCGGCCCGGGCTCGGGTGCCGGCACCGGCACGGGGATGGGCGGAACCGGCGGCGGCGCGGGCACGGGCGCGGGCGGCGATCCGGGCGCGACGGATCCGGCGACCGCTGCCGAGCCCGAGCCCAAGCCCGAGCCGAAGCCGAAGCCCAAGCCGAA
>DATMJM010000054.1:0-2758 GCA_035553935.1 Solirubrobacteraceae bacterium | reverse complement strand
GTGAACTCCGACAGGAACAGCCGGATCCGCTTGTGGCGCGGACGGCCCAGGTAGCGCTGGATCTGCCGATGGAAGCGTCCCAGGTCGGAAAAGTCCACGCAGGGGCTCGTGGACTTTTCCGACCTGGGACGCTTCCATCGGCAGATCCAGCGCTACCTGGGCCGTCCGCGCCACAAGCGGATCCGGCTGTTCCTGTCGGAGTTCACGATCCCGACGGGGCCCGACCGGGAGTTCAACTTCTACGTCTCCGAGAAGACGCAGAAGAAGTGGATCACCAACGCCTTCCGGGTCGCCCGGAAGGTCAACGCGGCGGGACTCGGCTGGATCCACCTGTACGACGAGGCTCCGAGCCCCGGCAACACGGTCGTCCGCGGCGGCCTGCTGACGCACGACGGCAAGCGCAAGCCGGGCTTCTACGCCTTCATGCGTGGCGGCCTGACGCCGGCGCAGCGCGCACGGGAGCGCGCCGCCTTGCGCAGGTAGGTCAGACGGGCAGGTAGGTCAGACGGCGTCGCGGCCGGCTGCGCCTCGACGCGCGAGTACGGCGGGATGCGCGGGCTCTCGATCCCGGCGATGGCGATGACGCCGTCGCAGATCGTCAGCAGCCCGGCGACGAGCGGCCGCCGCCATCACGAGCCGCGGGCCGATGCGCGTCGACAGCACGCCGAAGCGCCGCGACAGCACGATGAGCGCCGGCGTGATCGGCGTCAGCGCGAGCCCCGCCTCGAGCGCGCTGCAACGGGCGACTGATGCAGGCCACGAGCGTCAGGCGCTGCGTGCGGGTGCCACGCATCGCCGAAGACCAGATCTCGCCCGATCACGAGCGTGGTCGAACGCAATACCGGTGCGCCAAAGGGGATGTGGATACGCTGCGGTGGTAATGTATCTACATGGCTGATGTCGGTGTGCGCGAGCTCAAGCAGCGGCTGTCGGAGTACCTCGATCGTGCCGAGCGCGGCGAGGTTCTGCGCGTCACCGACCGTGGTCGCCCGAAGGCTCTGATCGGCCCGCTGCCGGGCCACGCGCGGATCGGCGAGGGCATCGAGGAGGGATGGATCGCGGCGGGATCCGGCGAGCGCCTGCGCGACGTACGGCGCTGGACGGCCCGTGACCGATCCGTGGAAGTCCTCTCCGAGGATCGCGGCTCGTGAGCCTCTACGTCGATTCGAGCGCGCTGCTCAAGCGCTACGTCGACGAGCCCGACTCCGACGAGGCCGACGCGCTGCTCGCAAGCGACCCGTCGCTGCTGACCGCGCGGCACACGATCGTGGAGGTTCGCCGCAACCTCGCGCGCCTGCTCGACGAGCGCGCTGCGCGCGCCGCCAAGGACGCCTTCGGCGAGGACATCGCGAGCTTCGGGATCGTCGAGCTCGATGCTGTCACGTGCGAGGCTGCCGCCGATCTCGCCGAGCTGACCGGGGCGCGGACTCTCGACGCGCTGCATCTCGCCGCCGCGCGGCGCCTCGGAGGCGGCTCGGCGATCGCGTTCGTGACGTTCGACCTGCGCCAGGCGCAGGCGGCCAGAACACTGGGCCTGACGGTCCTGCCGGGCTGATCGCCACGCGCTCCCATCACGACGACCGCGACATCGGGGCAAACGTCTGGACGTGACCTACAAGTGCTCGACCTACTACGACGGGTCCGTGGAGAACGGCTTTTACTACGCCGACCCGGACGGCGCGATCGACTGGCCTGAGGGGATCGAGATCGCCGGCGAGCTGCCCTCTGAAGCCGCGTGGCGAGCAAGCTCGCGGTCTGTAGGCGAACGCTAGGGTGACGGCATGGCGACGATTCCCAGCGCAAGCTGCGCAACAACGCCAGCGAGGTGCTGCGCCGGGCGCCGGACGGTGAGCGGTTCACGATCACCGTCGCGGCAGGCCGGTCGCCGAGCTGGGGCCGCCGCCGCGGCCCGCTCGCGCCGCACGGCAGACGAGCTGCAGCGGGTTCTCGCCTCCACGCCGGTCGACGCACGCTGGGTCGAGGATCATGCGCGTTCGCGCGATGAGGACCATGCGGATGCGCAAGACCCGTGAATGAGCTGACCACGGTCGTCGACACGAGCGTGCTGATCGCCCTCGGCGGCGGAGAGCTCCGGATGCAGGCGGTTGGGTGGTCAGCGCGGCCGTCGGCGAGCTCGACGCGGGGTCCTGCTGGCGGACGATCCCGCTGTTCGCGCGGCGCGACCGCGACGGTTGACGGCCGTCCTCGCGGTGGCGCCCGTGCTGGAGGTCGATCGTGCCGTGGCGGCGCGCTTGGATGAGCTGCGCGCGGCCACCCGGCGCGCTGCCACGAACGAGCTCCGGATCGCCGCAACCGCGCTGGCACACGATCTGACGCTCATGACCGGCGACGAACGCCAGGCAAACGCTGCCGCTGGTACGCAGGTCGCTGATCGCGGCGGAGCGCTGACGGCGGCTCAGCTCGTGGCGATGACCGCGACGGCGGCAGAATGACGCCCATGGTCCCGCTCACCGCCCGGCGCAGGCGCCTGCGCCAGAAGGTCGACTCCGTGCCGTTCTGGTGGCACTCGATCGACCTCGGCCACGGCGTCGTGACGCCGGGGCACAAGAGCGCCGACGCGCTGCGCGCCGAGCTCGACGCGCTGGCGCTGCCCGACCTGCGCGGCAGGTCGGTGCTCGACGTCGGCGGCTGGGACGGCTTCTTCGCCTTCGAGGCCGAGCGCCGCGGCGCGGCGCGGGTCGCCGTCGTCGACCACTACATGTGGTCGATGGACTCGCCCGGCCAGCAGGCGTACTGG
>DATMJM010000053.1:0-2877 GCA_035553935.1 Solirubrobacteraceae bacterium | reverse complement strand
GGCGTGCACGTCCTCGGGCGCGCGGCTGACGATCCGCGCGCCCGAGGACGTGCACGCCGGCGCGGAGCTGCCGCCGGAGCGCCGCGAGCGGCTGCAGAAGGCGATGGAGCCGGCGAGCCGCCGCGCGCGCTCGCTCGACGTGCGCTGGGCGGTCGTCCAGTTCCCGACGGAGGCGTCGGCCGCCGAGGCGGGGATGAGCCTCGCCGAGTACGAGGACTTCGTGTACGGCGCCTGCCTCCTCGACTGGGACGCCGAGGAGCGGCGGATGCGCCGGATCAAGGAGCGCTTCGACGCGACGGAGCGCGTGCGCATCGTCGGCGAGGGCACCGAGCTCGACCTCAGCATCGCCGGCCGGGAGGGCATCGTCTCGGCGGGCCTCCGCAACATGCCGGACGGGGAGGTCTTCTACAGCCCCGTCGAGGACTCGGCCGAGGGCGTCGTCACCTTCGCCGAGTTCCCCGCGGTCTACCTCGGCCGGCAGGTCGAGGGGGCGCGGCTCGTCTTCCGCGAGGGCCGGGTCGTGGAGGCGACCGCCGAGGCCGGCGAGGACTTCCTGCGCCAGATGCTCGAGACCGACGCCGGCGCGCGCCGGCTCGGCGAGCTCGGCCTCGGCTGCAACCCCCGCATCACGCGCTTCACGCAGAACGTCCTCTTCGACGAGAAGATCGACGGCACCGTGCACCTGGCGCTCGGCGGCTCCTACACGTACGCGGGCGGCCGCAACGAGAGCGCGATCCACTGGGACATGGTCAAGGACCTCCGCCCCGGCGGCGAGCTCCACGCCGACGGCGAGCTCGTCCAGCGCGACGGGCGCTGGCTGATCTGAGCCCGCCTACCGCCGGACGGTGACGGGGACGCCCGGGCCGATGCGCTCGGCGACCCAGGTGACGGCCGCGGTGGAGAGGCGGACGCAGCCGTGCGAGGCGGCGGTGCCCATGCGGCCGCCCACGTTCCACACGCCGTGGATCGCGATCTGGCCGGGCCCGCCCGCGAACTCCTGGAAGACGTAGGAGCGTGAGCTGAGCGCGAGCGCGTAGGGCGCGCCGACGTCGCGGGCGCGCAGGAGGACGGTCTCCTCGACGAAGGCGCGGCCGCGCGGCGTGGGCGTCCTCGGGGAGCCGACGACGGCGGGGAACGACTTCACGGCGCGACCGAGCCGGTAGACGACGACGCGCCGGTCGGAGAGGTCCACGACGACGTGCCACGGGGTCTCCGCGCGCGTGGTGCGGGCCTTCCGGATCCAGCCCGTCGCGTTGTTCGGACGACCGGGGAGGCGGACGCGGAGCCAGCGGTTGCCGCGCGCGTCCCTCGCGTGGCCGAGCACGGGGAGCACGGTGCGGCCCTCGGTGATCGGGCGCCGCCGGTCGACCCACACTCGCCGCGCCGCCCCTTCGTGCGGGCGGGCCATCGCGGTCTGGCCCTGCACGAACACGGCCAGCTCCTGCGTGCGCGGCACGGCCGCGCTCGCGGCGCGCGCCGCAGCCGGTGCGGCAGCGTCGGCCGCGAAGCCGGCGAGAACGGTCAGCGAGACCGCGGCCGAACGGCGCAGGGACGCGCGAACGCGCGTCCCTGTCACTACCGTTCGGCCGCGGTCAATGACGCGCCTCAGCCCGTGAACCCGGCCGGGTTGACCGCCGGGAGCGCCGGGCCGCGGCTGCTCGAGGCGGCTGCGGCGAGCACCCTCGCCCGCTCGGCGAGCGCGGCATTCGCGGCGCGCGTCGCCGCCGCCTTGGCGGTGGCCGCCTTGGCGGCCGCGGCCTTCGCGACGCGAAGCGCCCGAGCGACGGCGGCCGCGTCGGCACGCCGGGCCGCCGCGGCCGCGTCGGCGGCCGCCTTCGCCGCGACGCGCTTGGCCTCCGCTGCCACGTCCGCAGCCCGCTTCGCCGCTGCCGCGGCCGCGGTCGCCGCCGCTGCACGCTCGGCCGCCGCAGCCGCCTCCGTCGCCGCCGCCGCTGCCGCTGCTGCCGCCGCCGCCGCTGCTGCTGCCGCGTCGACGTCGGCCTGCTTGATGCAGCTGGTGGGGACGTTGACGACGTCGTGGATGAAGGTCACGTCGGCGTTCCGCGCGAGCACGCGCCCTTCGACGGTGATGCTGTCCGTCAGCGTGATCTGCGTCAGGGCGAGGATCGTCCCGACGAAGGTGAAGCCCGTGTTCTGGAGGAACGCGGACTGGACCTTCCAGAAGACGTTGCAGGGCTGCGCCCCGTTCGTGTAGGCCACGCGCGAGGTCGGCGCGACGGTGAGGTCGCCGGACGAGGCCGCCTGGAAGATGAAGACGGCGTCCGCGTTGCCACCGCCGTTCAGCGTCAGCGGCACGGGGCCGCTGATCAGGATCGAGCCCGTCGAGTTGTAGACGCCTGCGCCGAGCGTCTGCCCGGCGAGGTTCATGCCGGTGATGTTGCCGGTCGGGGTCCGCGCCTCGGCGTTGCCGTAGGCGGTGAGCAGGCTCGCCTGGGCGGCGGCCAGCTGACTCGAGCCGGCGCCGTAGCGGGCGAAGCCCGGGTTCGTGACGCCGACGTCGATCGACGTCGACGAGCCGATGTTGCCCCGCACGACGGTGTCGAGCCCGGAATTCGTCATGGCGGCCGCGGAGAGGGCGCCGAAGGACGCCGCGTCGCCGAGCGGGACGGGCGCCGCCGCGGCGGTGCCGGCGATGGTGAGCGGGACGAGCGAGGCGAGTGCGAGCACACCAAGGGCGGCCCGCTGCTTGAAGAACGTCATCTTTCGT
Source organism: Solirubrobacteraceae bacterium (assembly GCA_035553935.1). GTDB lineage: Bacteria > Actinomycetota > Thermoleophilia > Solirubrobacterales > Solirubrobacteraceae > CADCVQ01. The sequence continues at coordinate 149 of DATMJM010000053.1, read as the reverse complement.
TCCTTCCTCCGTGGAGCTTCGCCGCCTCACCCGAGGTCGGCCTGCTCCGGCCCTCTCACTCGAGGTCGGAACTCGTGGGCGCGATGCCCACTGAGCGTTCCGCGATACGCAAAGCAGTTCGTGAGGTATCGCACCAGCGAGTATAGCAC
>DATMJM010000052.1:0-2486 GCA_035553935.1 Solirubrobacteraceae bacterium | reverse complement strand
CGTGCGGTGTTCCCCGACCCGGCGCGCAAGCCGAGCGCGATCACGATCGTCGACGTGCGCGACTGGCGCGTCGCGATCGCCGCCTCCGCGCTGATGGCAGAGCCGTTCAGGGCACCGTCGCTGAAGAGGATCGGTGCCCTGAACGGCTCTGCCATCAGCGCGGAGGCGGCGATCGCGACGCGCCAGTCGCGCACGTCGACGATCGTGATCGCGCTCGGCTTGCGCGCCGGGTCGGGGAACACCGCACGGGCCACCGCAGCCGCGGTCTGCACGGCGTCGTCGCCGGGCACGCGCGTCGTGTTCTTCGTCGCCGCCTCGGGGAAGCCGAGGTTCTCCTTGCGCTCGCTCGGCGGCGCCAGCAGCGCCGGCTGCGAGGGGTCGTCGGAGCGCACCTCGCGCCCGCAGCCGGCCACGAGCAGCGCGGCGAGCAGGAGCAGGGCGACGAGCCTCGGGCCGGACATGGGCGCGGACATTAGCGGTCGCTGGCGCGCGCAAACCCCACCCCCTCGTGCTGCTCCTCGCGCGCGAACCTGTGCGGCCGGGTATCGCCCGCGTGCTAGAAAGAGCCTGACCCACCACTCCCGAGGAGGCACCATGGCCGGCATGGCCGGGCGGATGTCCACCGTCATCAAGTCGAAGATCTCCAAGCTGCTCGACAAGGCAGAGGACCCGGGCGAGACGCTCGACTACAGCTACCAGAAGCAGCTCGAGTCGCTCCAGGGCGTCAAGAAGGGCATCGCGGACGTCGTCACTGCGAAGAAGCGCCTCGGGATGCAGGCACAGAAGCTCGAGCAGTCGGTCGTCAAGCTCGACACGCAGGCGCGCCAGGCGCTCGCCGCGGGCAACGAGGAGCTCGCGCGCACGGCGCTGGAGCGCAAGCAGCTCGCGCAGACCGAGCTTCAGTCGCTCGACCAGCAGGTCGCCGAGCTTCAGTCCCAGCAGGAGAAGCTGACGGAGTCCGAGAAGCGCCTGCGCCACAAGATCGAGGCGTTCCGGACCAAGAAGGAGGTCATCAAGGCCCAGTACTCCGCGGCGGAGGCGCAGGTGCGCATCTCCGAGGCCGCGACCGGCGTCGGCGAGGAGATGGCCGACGTGGGCCTTGCGATGCAGCGCGCCGTCGACAAGACCGAGGACATGCGTGCGCGCGCGTCGGCGGTGGAGGAGCTCGAGGCCGCCGGGACGTTCGAGGACCTCACGCAGCTCGGCGCCGGCCAGGACGACATCGACCGCGAGCTCGCGCAGCTCGGTGCCGGCGGCATGGTCGACGACGAGCTCGCCAAGCTCAAGGCCGAGCTCGGCCAGGGCAGCGCGCCCGCTCCCGCCGAGCTCGAGTCCGGCTCGGGCGAGGGCGACAAGCCGTGATCGTCAGGATCATGGGGGAGGGCCAGTACCGCCTGTCGGACGACATCCGCGAGCGCGTCAACGAGCTCGACAACAGGGTGGTGGCGGCTGTCGAGGGCAACGACGAGGACGGCTTCCACGCCGCGTTCGAGGAGCTGCTCGACGTCATCCGCAACGACGGCGAGCACCTCGGCGACGACGAGCTCGAGACGTCGGACGTCATCATCCCGCCGGCCGACACCTCGATGGAGGAGGCGGCGGGGGACTTCAGCGGCGAAGGGCTGATCCCGGACTGAGGAGCAGCGGCCACGTGCGCCGCACGTGCGCTAGATCGGGATCCCCCAGAGCGGAAACCAGCGCTCGAGCTCGGGTTCGATCGGCAGCTCGTCGGCGATCATCGCCTTGACCTGCAGCTCCCGCTCGCCGTCGCGCGCCTGCCGCCCCGACGGCACGAACGGGTACCAGTAGCCGCGCTTGTAGTTGTAGATGAAGTACAGCGGGCGGCGCTTGGCGTCCTCGAAGGCGAACACCGCGGCGAGCACGCGGTCGCCGTAGCCGCCGACCATCAGCCCCTCGCTGACCGAGTTGATCCCGACGACGAGGTCCTCTATGTCGTCGTCTCGCAGGATGATCCAGCGGTAGCCGTGCGAGTCCTGCTCGCTGGAGATCGTCGTCCCGGTCTCCTCGCCGGTCCCCTCCAGGACCTCCTGCATCTCGGCGACGATCGCCTCGAAGTCGGCGGTCGCCAGCGGCTGGAAGACGATCGCGGCGGCGCCCTTCGTGTCGATCGCGTGACCGGTCGCGAGCGTGACATACGCGGTCGACAGCGCGAAGAGACGGTCGGGCGCCGGACCCTTGAGCTTCTTCTTGCCGCCCAGGATGGAGTCCAGGAAGCCCATGAGTACCTAGCGCCTGTGGCGGCTTACGCGGCGGCGAGCGTGCCGCGCTGCAACTCGGCCTCGAGGCGCATGAGCTGCTCGATGCGCTTCTCCATCGGCGGGTGCGTCGCGAACAGGCCGGCGATCGCCTGCTTGGGCGACGAGATGAAGAACGCGCTCAGCTCGTTGGCGACGCGCAGATCCTGCTGGGGCAGGCGGTCCATCCCGGACGAGATCTTGCGCAGCGCGGAGGCCAGTGCGCTCGGC
>DATMJM010000051.1:0-13805 GCA_035553935.1 Solirubrobacteraceae bacterium | reverse complement strand
GTCGACCTGCGCCCGTTCGTCGTCGGCGGCCGCGTGCTTCCCGGCGGGCTGAGCCGCTTTGCGCAGGGCGCCGGCGAGCTCGTCGTCAACTGCGCGCAGGGCGGCGGCGGCAAGGACGTCTGGGTGCTGGACGAGTGACGTCGCGACGTCCTCGGCCGCGGCCCTACGTCGGCTTCGACGGGCTGGCGTGGGTGGTCAGGTTCCAGGCGAGGTTCTCGAGGAACGTCCACATCTCGGCGTGGTGAGCCGGCTCCAGACCGGCCTCGTCGACGGCGGTGCGCATCGCCCGCAGCCACGCGTCACGCTGCGGGCGCGCGATCCGGAACGGCAGGTGCCGCGCGCCGAGGCGGGGGGCGCCGCGCAGCTCGGTGTAGCCCGCCGGGCCACCCCAGCGCTGGATGAGGAACAGGCGCATGCGCTCCTCCGCGGGCCCGAGATCCCCCTCCGGATACAGCGGACGCAGGATCTCGTCGACGGCGACGAGCTCGTAGAAGCGCGCCGCGATCCGCCGAAACGTCGGCTCGCCGCCAACGGCGTCGTACAAGCTCTGCGGCTGTGCCGGCTGGCGCTCGACGGTCACGCGCGAAGGCTAGCGGCGCGGCGTCGTCAGCCGGCGGCCGGCGCACGGTCGAGCTCGGCGACGAGTTGCTCCACCCGCCGGGCGATGTCGTCGCGGAGCGAGCGGACCTCCTCGCGCGGGCGGCCCTTGGGGTCCGGTAGGTCCCAGTCGAGGTAGTGCTTGCCCGGGATGTACGGACATGCGTCGCCGCAGCCCATCGTCACGACGACGTCGGCCTGCGCCGCGAGGTCGTCGCTGAGCCGCTGCGGCCGGCGGCCCGCGAGGTCCACGCCGAGCTCGCGCATGACGTCGACCACCTCGGGGTGCACGCGGTCGGCCGGGGTCGTCCCGGCCGACGCGGCGCTGTGGCGGCCGCCGGCGGCGCGCTCGAACAGCGCCTGGCTCATCTGCGAGCGCCCGGCGTTGTGCAGGCAGACGAACAGGACGTGCGCCATCACGCGCCCTGTGGCGTGCGGATGAGCTGGTAGGCGGACGCGCCGATCGCGGCGCCGGCGAGCGGCCCGACCACATACAGCCAGAAGTCGCTCCATTCACCGGCGGCGAGGGCCGGGCCGAACGAGCGCGCCGGGTTCATCGATGCGCCCGTCAGCGGCCCGCCGAAGAGCGCGTCGAGCGCCACCGTGCCACCGATCGCGATCGCGGCCGCCGCTCCGACGGCGCGCGTGTCGGTGGCCACGGCGATGATGACGAACATCAACAGCGCAGTCAGCACGACCTCGTAGACGAGCGCGGTGCCCGCACCGACGGTCGGAACGGTGGCGCCGAGCGCGGCGGGCTTGTCGCTCCAGGCGCTCAACAGCAGCAGCGCACCCGCCGTCGCGCCGGCAAGCTGCGCCGCCACGTAGGCGACCGCATCGCGAACCGGGAAGTGGCGCGTCAGCGTGAAGGCGATCGTCACGGCGGGGTTGATGTGCGCACCCGACAGATGACCCGTCGCGTAGATCATCGCCATGATGATCAGGCCAAAGACGGCGGCGATGCCCGTTGCGCCCAGCACGCCATCGCGCGTGGCGTCGGTGATGATCGCGCCGCAGCCGGCGAAGACGAGTGAGAACGTCGCGAGCCCCTCGGCGCACGAGCGGCGCAGCAGGCCTGGTCGTCGCATCACGACCGCAACCTATCGATTGACATGTGTCGGTTCAATCGATAGTTGTAGATCGATGCCGGTCGATCTGGAGCTCACCCCGAAGACCAAGCGGCCCGCCGGCGAACGCTGCTGCGAGCCGGTCGTCTATCCCGACGTCCAGCGCGAGCACGCCGCACGGATGGCCGCGGTCGCCAAGGCGCTCGGCGATCCGATCCGGCTGCAGCTCGTCGACGTGCTCAGGCTGCACGCGGGCAAGGTCTGCGTCTGCGAGCTCGTGCCGCTGTTCGACGTCTCGCAATCGACGCTGTCACACCACCTCGGCAAGTTGCGAGCCGCCGGCGTAGTCGATTCCGAGCGCCGCGGCCTGTGGGCCTACTACTACGTCCGCCCCGGCGCGCTCGAGGAGCTCGCCGCGTGGCTTGGCTGATCGCCGCCTAGCAGGCGCGCTCCGGAGCCGCCCGCTGCTCGGACGCCAGGACGAACACCTCCACCGCCACGTCGGGCTCGATGTGGTTGTCGCTCATGAACGCGGCGACCTTGCGGCCGAGGATCTCCTCGACGCCCGCGACGAAATCGTGGCGCATCGCCACCTGAAAGCCCTTGCGCATGTCCAGGACGAGGTCCTCGCGACCCTCGTGCACGAGGCTGCGCTCGCCCCTGGTGAGCGTGTCCTGGAGGACGACGGTGACGACCTCGTCGAGAAGATGCGTCCGCGCCTTCGTCGGCCCGCGGCCGGTGTACTCGCTCATCGTCTGCACGATCATGTTCGAGATCGCTGCCGACTTGGAGCCGGTGTGCGCGCGCTCGCCGTTCGGGCGGGCGGTGTGCGTGCTGGTCATCCCAGCCTCCGTCCTCGCCTCCCTCCTGAGTACGGGCACGTGCGAAGAGCAGGAAGAAGACGAGAAAGGGTCCGCCCGCACGGCCCACGTCTCCTCCCGTCCCGGCCCCGTGGCACCGGGCCGACGCAGAGGCGCGTGGCCCAACCGTACCAATTCATAGAGGCCAGTTCGCACACCCATACCCGAGCGTGAATCGATCGGTCGCGCGCGAACCCGCGGCGCTGCCGCATAGTGCAGACGCACATGTCGCGCGCAGACGCCGCCATCTGGGACCGCTTGGCCGCTCGCTACCCGGCGCAGGAGCACCTCGAGCTGCGGGCGATCGATGCCGCGCTGCGACTCGCCGCGCCGCAGCCGGACGAGCGGCTCGTCGACCTCGGCACCGGCACGGGGCTCGTGCTGCGCCGCCTCGCCGCCGCGCCGCACGCGCCGCGCGAAGCGGTCGGCGTCGACCACTCGAGCGCGATGCTCGCGCGGGTCGGAACGCTGCCGGTGAGCTGGCACGTGCTCGAGCAGGACGCCCGCGCGGTGGCGCTCCCGTCGGCCTGGGCCGACGTCGTCACCTGCGCCTATCTGCTGCACCTGCTCGAGTCGCGCGAGCGCGCCGCCGTGCTCGCCGGGGCGCGCCGCCTCCTGGCGGGCCGGCCGCGCCCGCGCCTGGTCGCCGTGACGGTCTTTGCAGACAGGCCTGCGGTCGCCGCCGTCCTGCGCACGCTGGCGCGCCTGCGTCCGTCCGCGTGGCAGGCCCTGCGCCCGCTCGACCCGACGAGCGACCTCGTCGCGGCGGGCTTCGCCGTCACCCGTCGCGCGGTGCTCCCGCGCGGCGGATATCCGTCGCTGGTCGTCGTCGCGGCACCGGCCGTTCGCCCTACCATGCCGGGCATCGGCACCTGATAGCGTGAAAGACCACCAAACTGGACTGGTTTTTCGGCTATTTCCGCATTGGAGGATGCACATGGCTCTCACGATTGGCGACACGGCGCCCGACTTCGAGGCCGAGACGACCGAAGGCCGCATCTCGTTCCACGAGTGGCTCGGCGACTCCTGGGGCGTCCTGTTCTCGCACCCCCGCGACTTCACCCCCGTCTGCTCGACCGAGCTCGGCTACATGGCCTCGATCAAGGACGAGTTCGACAAGCGCAACGCGAAGATCATCGGCCTGTCGGTCGACCCGGTCGGCAACCACGAGAAGTGGGCCGAGGACATCGAGGCGATCCAGGGCACGGCGCCGAACTATCCCGTCATCGGCGACGACAAGTTCGAGGTCTCCAAGGCCTACGGCATGCTGCCCCAGGACGTCGTCGGCGAGGCGACCGATCGCACCGCCGCGCAGAACCAGACGGTGCGCAACGTCTTCGTCATCGGGCCGGACAAGAAGATCAAGCTCGTGCTCGTGTATCCGATGACGACCGGACGCAACTTCGACGAGGTGCTGCGCGTCCTCGACTCGCTGCAGCTGACGGCCGAGCACAAGGTCGCGACGCCCGCGCAGTGGAAGCAGGGCGACAACGTGATCATCGCCGGCTCGGTCTCCGACGAGCAGGCCAAGGAGATCTGGCCCGAGGGCTGGGAGGCGCCGCGGCCGTACGTACGGATCGTTCCGCAGCCCACCTGATCGGGTCGCGCATCGGGGCGGAGCGAGCACCTGCAGCGCTCGCCCCGCCCGCGAACGCGTAGAGTCGGCGGCGAGATGCCGCGCCGAATGCCGAACATCAAACCCGTCCCGGTCGTCGCGGCGATCGCGGCGCTCGTCGTGCTGTGGCTCATCCGGCCGATCTGGCACGGCCTGGCGCTGTTCTTCTGGACGCAACCGCTGGTATGGCTGGCGCCGCTGCTGCTGCTGATCGCCGGCGGCGTGCTGCTGCGCCGCTCGCAGCGCAGCTGGAAGACGCTGGAGGACCTGCGCTCGGGCGTGCGACCCCCGACGTACCTGTTCGCCTTCCCGGCGCTGGCGTTCTTCGCCTTCATCTTCGCCGCCGCGTTCAACCCGCCGCTCGTCGGCAAGGCGATCGTCGACAACACGACCTACGAGGCGATCCCGGGCCTGCCGGCCGGCGGCCAGGTCCGCCTCGTGCCGCGCGAGGTCGCCGAGGTCAACGCCTCGAGCGCGTTCAACTCGCCGACCGAGACGCTGACGAACTTCCGCATCGTCAACACCGGCGACGGGCTCGCGTGGACCGCGCTGCGCACGCCGCAGGGCGCGTTTCGCATCTTCTCCAAGAAGAGCCAGGGCATCGTCGAGCTCAATGCCGAGCAGACCGCCCGCTCGCTGCGGCAGGTCGACGCCGAGCTGCAGGTCGCACCGGGGCTGCAGATCACCGACAACCTGCGCTGGCGCCTGCTCAAGCGCCGGTTCCTGATCTCGCTCGAGGAGCCCGTCGGGATCGATACGCCCGACGGGCCGCGGCTGCTCGTCCCCTACCTCGAGTACAAGGGGCTCCTCATCCGGCGCCCGGTCCTGGGCGGCGTGTTCGTCGTCGCGCCCGACGGGGCGATCGAGGACCTCGAGCTCGAGGAGGCCGCGCGCCGCCCGGAGCTCGCGCAGACGGGCCGCATCTTCTCCGACACGCAGGCTCGCCGCATCCAGGAGGCCTACCAGTACAAGGGCGGGCTCTGGAACGCGTGGTTCGTGCACGAGAACCAGACGCGCATCACCGACACCGAGACCAACCGCCAGCCGTATCTCGTCGACTTCGGCGCGGCCGGCCTCGGGACGCAGTGGGTGTCGGTCGCCGAGCCGTACGGGCGCGCGTTCGCCGCGAGCGCCATCTTCCTCACGGATGCCACGACGGGCGAGACGCGGATCTGGCGCGTGCCGCAGCGCACGTCGCTGAGCGGCAACCGCCGCGCGCTGCAAGCCGTGCGGGCCGTCTCGATCCCCGGCGTCGACTTCGGCGACGGCACCCCCGGATCGGGCAACTTCCGCGTCGTCGAGCCGCGGCCGGTCTTCGTCGAGGGACGCGTCGTGTACCTGACGTCAATCATCCCGATCAGCGCCAACGCCGTCTCCAAGACCGTCGTCGTCGATGCCGAGACGAACAAGCTCGTCGCGATCTTCGACAACGACCGCGATCCGCAGGCCGAGGCCAAGACGATGCGCTACATCCAGACCGGCGCGGTGCCCGACGACTCGGCCGCGCCCGGCGCGCAGGCCACGGACGGCGAGGAGGAGCCGCAGACGGAGCCCGATGCGGGCGCCACCGGCGGCGCGACGACCACGACGCCGGGCGCCACCGGCGGCGGCTCCAGCGTCGAGGATCGCCTCGAGGACGTCATCCGCCGCCAGCGCGAGCTGCTGCGCGAGATCGAGCGCCTGCGCGACGCGGTGCGCGATCGCGGCTGACCCGCGCGGCCGAGCAACATCGCTCCTGAGCGGGTATGCACCCGCCGAGGGGGGACCGCCGTCCGGCGCCGCCGGGCGATCTGACCCGTTTGCGATCAGGAGGTTCGATCGATGCAGGACACACCGCTGGAGGTCACCCAGAAGTACTTCGACCGCGAGGTCAACTGGCCGATGAGCAAGGACGAGGTCGTCGCGACCGTGCAGAGCCACGGGGCTCCGGACGACGTCGTCGAGAAGCTGCGCGGGATGGACACCGAGCAGTTCACCGGTATCAACGACGTGCACAACAAGCTCTGGATGGACCGCTAGCGACGGCTGGCCGTCAGCAGGTACCGCCCGGCCTTGTCGGCGACCTGCGCTCCGCCGAGCGGCTCCAGGCCGGCGGCGCGCAGGTCCTCGCGCAGCTGGCCCTCGGTGAACGGCCAGAACGCGAAGCGCTCGCGGTGCGTCTCGACGCGTCCGTCGTCGCCGACGAGCGCGACGGCGACGTCGAAGAAGTGCGGCTCGTCCCAGCGCTCGGGGATCGCCCACGAGTGGATCGCCAGGCCGCGCCGGCCGTCGCGCACGACGAGCTGCTCGGCGACCTGCAGGCGTGAGCCGGCGGCGCGCACCTGCTCCCACGCGCGGGAGGTGACGACGAGCAGGCCGCCGCGACGCAGAGTCGCCGCCATCGCGCGCAGCGCCGTGCGGCGCGCCTCGCGGCCGGCGGCGTGCGGCAGCGAGTTGCCGACGCAGAGGACGACATCGAAGCGCCCGCCCCAGCCGCGGCCCGCGAGCTCCTCCCACGTGCACGCCGACGCGTCGATCGCGGCGCCGTGCTGCTCGGCCAGCCGGGCCGTACGGGCGACCATCTCCCGGCTGGCGTCCGTCGCCACGACGTCGCAGCCGCGCAGCGCTAGGCCGACGGCCAGCGTGCCGGTGCCGCACGCGCAGTCCAGCACGCGTGCGCCGGGTTCGACGTGGCCGGCGAACGCAGCCGCGCTGCCCGCCGGCGTCAGCAGCGCGTCGGGCACGAGGAACTCGTAGACGGCCGCGATCTCGTCGTACGGGCGCGCCTGCTCACGCATCGCGCTCGAGCTCCTCACGCCAATGCGCTGCGCGGGTGCCCGCACCCGCGTCGAGCGCGGGCGCCACCCACGCGCTCACCACGCGAATGCCGTGCAGCGCGCTCGTCAGCCACACCTCCGCGCCCGCCAGCTCCTCGGGCTGCGGCGCGCGCACGCGCAACTCGACGCCGCGTGCGCGGGCGATCTCGAGCAGCAGCGCGCGCGTCACGCCGGGCAGCGTGTGCTCGCTCGGCGTCGTGCACAGCGCGTCGCCCTCCCACCACAGCAGGCTCGACAGCGCGCCCTCGAGCAGCGTCCCGTCGCGGGCCCGCAGCAGCAGCTCGTCGGCGCCGCGCTCGCGCGCCGTCGCGCGCAGCCCGGCGAGCAGCTCGAGGTCGGGTCCCTTGCGCCGCGGCCGGCGGCGCGGGTCGCCCGGCGGGCCGGCGAGGACGCGCGCCTCGCGCTGCAGCGCCGGGGCGGGGCGGGTGCGCAGCGCGAGCCCCTCGCTCGTCAACTGCACGCGCGGAAACCAGCGCCCCGCGCGCGGCAGCGCGGCCTCGGCCGCCGCACGGAAGCCGCGCAGCTCCTCGGCGCTGGCGCCGGCCGCCAGGCACGAGCGCTCAAAGCGCGCCCAGTGCAGCGCCGCCGCGCGCTGGCGGCCCTCGTCGACGAGCCAGGAGTCGGCGACGAGCAGCGGCGCCCGCGACGGCCGCGCGCACGGTTCGAGGACGCCGGCGGTCCAGCGCAGGAGGGTGTCTAGGGTGTCGGTCACTCGTGGCGACGCTGCTGATCGACAACTACGACTCGTACACGTTCAACCTGTACCAGCTCGTCGCGAGCGTCGCGGGCGAGGAGCCCGTCGTCGTGCGCAACGACGAGGCGGAATGGGACGCGCTGGCCGCGCACCCGTGGGACCGCATCGTGGTGTCGCCCGGGCCGGGCCGCCCGGAGCGCGAGCGCGACCTCGGCATCGGCCGCGCGGCGCTCGCCCAGGGCGAGATCCCCGTGCTCGGCGTGTGCCTCGGACATCAAGGCCTGGCGCACGCGCATGGCGGCGCCGTCGTGCGCGGCGAGGAGATCGTCCACGGGCGCATCAGCCGCGTCTTCCATCGCGGCGACGGGCTGTTCGCGACGATCCCGCAGGGCTTTCGCGCCGTCCGCTACCACTCGCTGATCGTCGAGCCGGCGCTGCCGGCGCAGCTCGAGGCGGTCGCCTGGGCCGAGGACGGCACGCTCATGGCGATCCGCGACCGCCGACGGCCGGCGTGGGGCGTGCAGTTTCATCCCGAGTCGATCGGCACGCAGCACGGCGAGCAGCTCGTCGCGAACTTCGTCGCGCTGTCGCCGGCGCGCCGGCGCCCGCGGGCTGCGGCGCGGCCGCGGCACGACACGCTCGTTTCCGGGGGGCGGGCGCCGGCGCGCAGCACCGGCGCCGTGCGGACCGAGCACCGCGTCGTCGACGCTGCTGTCGACGCCGAGAGCGCCTTCGCGACGCTCTTCGGCGACCGCGAGCACGCCTTCTGGCTGGATTCCAGCCGCGTCGACCCGGCGCTGTCGCGCTTCAGCTTCCTCGGGACGGCGCTGGGCGGCCTCGGTGCCGAGATCCGCTACAGCGTGCGCGGCTCGCGGGTGACCGTGACCCGCGACGGACGGAGCCAGGTCGTCGAGGAGACGCTGTTTGCGTACCTCAGCCGCGAGCTCACGCGCCTGCACTGCGCCGGCCCCGCGCTGCCGTTCGACCTCAACGGCGGCTTCGTGGGCTACCTCGGCTACGAGCTGAAGGCCGACTGCGGGGCGGCCGACGCGCACGAGGCCGAGCTGCCCGACGCGCTGCTGCTGCTCGCCGACCGGATCGTCGCGATCGACCACGAGGCGGGGCAGACGCACCTGCTCGCGCTCAGCGACTCCGACCCCGCACAACGCGCCGCGGCGAGCGCGTGGCTCGACGCCGCCGAGGCCGCGCTCGGCGCGCTGCCGGTGCTCGCCGAGCCCGAGGCGCTCGATCACGGGCAGGCCAGGCTCGAGTTCTCGCTCAGCCGCGGGCGCGAGCACTACATGGCGAACGTCGAGACGTGCAAGCGCCTGCTCGAGTCCGGCGAGAGCTACGAGATCTGCCTGACGAACACGCTCTCCCTGGCGGCGCCGCACGACACGTTCGAGCTCTACCGCGTCCTGCGGCGCGTCAACCCGGCGCCCTACAGCGCGTACCTGCGCACGCGCGAGGGCGCGATCCTCAGCTCGTCACCGGAGCGCTTCCTGCGCGCGACGCGCGACCGCACCATCGAGGCGAAGCCGATCAAGGGGACCGCCCGCCGCGCCGGCGACGCGGCGGCCGACGCCGCCGCACGGGACGCGCTCGCGCGCAGCCCCAAGGAGCGCGCGGAGCACCTCATGATCGTCGACCTGCTGCGCAACGACCTCGGACGCGTGTCGCAGATCGGCAGCGTCCACGTCCCCGCGCTCATGGACGTCGAAAGCTACGAGACGGTCCACCAGCTCGTCTCGACGATCCGCGGACGCCTGCGCGACGACGTCGACGTCGTCGACTGCATCCGCGCGACGTTCCCCGGCGGCTCGATGACGGGTGCCCCCAAGCTGCGGACGATGGAGATCATCGACACGCTCGAGGGCGCCGCACGCGGCGTCTACTCGGGGGCGCTCGGCTACCTGGCGCTCAACGGGACGGCCGACCTGAGCATCGTCATCCGCACGCTCGTCGCGACCGCCTCGGGCGCGACGATCGGCTCCGGGGGCGCGATCGTGATGCTGTCGTGCCCCGAGGCCGAGTACGACGAGATGCTGCTCAAGGCCCAGCCGCTGCTCGACGCGGTTAGCATGAGCGGCGCGACGCTTCCGCACCGCGATCAGACGGCGCTGTAGACGGTCTCGGCGAGCGGCCCCGGACGGCCGATGCCGTAGCCCTGAGCGTGATCGACGCCCATGTCGCGCACCATGTCTAGCGTCTCCTCGTCCTCGACGCCCTCGGCGACCGTGCGCAGCCCAAACGACGAGGCGAGGCCGACCAGCGCCTGCACGACGTGCCGGCTGGCGACGTTCGTGCGCAGGTCGCGGACGAACTCGACGTCGATCTTCAGGTAGTCGACGGGCAGGCTCTTGAGGTAGCCGAAGCCGCCGAAGCCCGTCCCGAAGTCGTCGAGGGCGAGCTCACAGCCGAGCGCGCCGACGCGCTCGATGAACGCCTCGGCGATCTCCTCGTCCCGCATGATCGCGGTCTCCGTCAGCTCCACCCCGAGGCACTCCGGGCGTGCTGCGTGCTCGTGCAGCGCCTCCGAGAAGACGTCGTACAGGGCCGGATCGCCGAGCGACGCCGCCGACAGGTTCAGCTCGACGTGATGGCCCTCGCCCGCCATCCGCGCGGCCTCGCCGATCACCCAGCGGTCGAGCTCCAGGATGAGGCCGGAGCGCTCGGCGGCCGGCAGGAACATCCCGGGCAGGCGCAGGCCGCCGTCGCGCTCGCGCATGCGCAGCAGCAGCTCGTGGGATACGACGGCTCCGGTGGCGACGTCGATGATCGGCTGCCCGAAGAGCTCGAAGCGCTGCTCCTGGAGCGCCTCGTGCAGGTCGCGGACCTGCGCGAGCTCGTCGGTCTCGGCGCGCAGGCGCTGCTCGGCGGCCCTCGCGCCCGCGTCGTCGCTGACGACGAGCACGGAGCTGCTGTCGGCCTCGCCCTGAAGCGGCGTCAGCACCCACGAGACAGCAAGGCCCGTGCCGTCGCGGCGCACGAACACGTCATCGTTCACGCGCACCGCCTCGCGCGCGCGATGGCCGCGCGCGAGCGGACACTGCTCCATCGCGTGCGGCGTGCCGTAGAAGTGGACGAGCTCGTGCAGCGTTCGACCGCGCATGTCCTCGACCGACCAGCCGAGCATGCGCTCGGCGGCGGCGTTGACGTAGGTGACGTGACCCGCCTCGTCGAGCTTGAGCAGCGCGTCGCCCATGCTGTCGGCGACCGCGCGCAGCTCGCTCGTGGCGCGGACGTGCTCGGACTCGAGCTCGACCTGCGCCGTGGTGTCGTAGCGGCGCAGGACGATGCGGCCCGGCCCGCCGCTCGCGAACAGCGTGGCGCGCACGCCGAACCACCGCGCCGGGCGCACCGCGGGATCCTGGGCATACCGGCCGCTGAAGCTCTCGCGCTCGCCGGAGAGCATCGCGCGCAGCGCGCGGGCGAGCGCGGCGCGGCCGGCGTCGCCCGCGACCGCTCGCTCCTCGCAGCGCGCGAGGAAGCTCACGCCGGGGCGCAGCTCGCACAGCGGGTCATCGCGGGCGAACCGCTCCAGCGCCGCGTTGACGGCGATCGTGGTCCCGCTCGCGTCGAGCACCGCCACGCACTCCTCGAGGGAGTCGAGCGTCGCGCGATGAAACTGATCGTCCGCCGGCTGCGGGCGACCGGCCCGCTGCCGTCTACCACTATCCGGTATCGCTTCCCCAGCCTTCGTCGTGAGGCTCCCCGCGGACTAACAGATAGCAGGTGAAGGATGCAGGCGCTGACGCGCGCGCGTCAGCCAATGAGGACCGGCGTGCCGAGCGGGACGCGCTTGTACAGCGCGATGACGTCCGGGACGTGCATGCGGATGCAGCCGTGCGACGCGCGCGTTCCGATCGAGTAGCCCTGGCCCGTGCCGTGGATGCCGACGCTGCCGGCGATGCCGATCCAGCGCGCCTTCAGCGGGTTCGCGGCGCTGCCGCCGCTCACCGTCGTGCCCGCCAGCTCGCCGGCCCACGGGCTGTTGGGAACCGACCAGACAGGGTTGACCTGCTTGCTCTGGATGGCGAAGAGCCCGCGCGGCGTCGGATAGTCGGGCAGGCCGACGGCGACCTTGTAGGTCTTGACGACCTTCAGGCGCTTGAACAGGCGCAGCGTGAACGTGGACTGCTGGATCGTGATGACCGTGTTCGCCCTCCTGCGCAGCTTGCCGGCGGTCACCTTCGGCTTGACCGAGATGAGCTTGGGCCGGAACACGCGGTCGATGCGCGGATCGGTCAACGACCGGCCGATCTGCTTGGCGAGCGTCTTGTCGCCGATGTCGCGGCCGCGCCTGGAGTGAGTGACGCGGACGCGCCGCAGCGTGATCTTCAGGCGTGAGTCGCGCGCCGGGCGGCTCAGGCGCTTGTCGATGCGCGCGGTGAAGCGCTCGACCGCGCCCTTGGAGTACGTCACGGCGAGCGGAACGTCGAGCGGGCGGCCGCCGGCGCTGCGGCCGGCGTACAGCGCGCGCTTGGCGCTCGTGAGTGCGTCGAAGCGCACGTCGGCGTCGGCGGCCCTGAGCCTCCACGTGATGTCGGCGGCGACCACCGTCACGATGCCGCGCTCGAGGCGCTCGGCATGCGCCGTGTCGAGCTTCGCGGCGGCCTCGTCGGCCGTCAGCCCCGCGACGCTGACACCCGCGGCCGTGATGCCGGCCGCGATGCGCTCGCCCGGCAACGGCGGCTGCGCCGCCGCCGGAACGGCGAGGGCGGCGGCCGCGGCGAGGCAGCAGGCGATGGCGATGCGCCGACGGAACACGCCGTGAATGTACCCGCCGGGCCGGGACCGACACGCAGGTCCACTGTCAGGCGCGGCCGTAGACCGGGACGTGGGCGCCGCTCACGATCCCCGACCCGTCCTCGCACAAGAACCGCACCACGCGCGCGATCTGCTCGGGCGCGACCCATCGGCTGTGGTCGGCGTCGGGCATCGCGGCGCGGTTGGCGGCGGTGTCGATGACGCTCGGCAGGATCGCATTGGCGCGGATGCCGTCGTCGCGGTACTCGACGGCGAGCGCGTCGACGAAGGCCAGGACCGCGGCCTTGCCCACGACGTAGCCGGCCGCCCCGGCGAACGGGTCGAGCGCCGCGCGCGAGGAGACGCAGACGATCGCGCCGCCGCCGCCATCGAGCATGTGCGGGATCGCCGCGTGGCACGCCAGGTACGCCGGGCGCAGGTTCAGGCGCAGCTGGGCCTCGTAGTCCTCCAGCGGCGTCTCGTGCACGCGGCCGCCCGCGGCGTAGCCGCCGACGAGGTTGACGAGGGCGCGCAGCGGCGCGTCCTCCTCGGCGGCGGCAAGCGCGCTGACGGCGGCCGTCGAGGCGGGCTCGCCGAGATCCGCCGGCTCGAGCACGAGGCGCTCGTGCGCGGGCACGCGCTCGCGCTCGGCCGGATCGAAGACGGGCACGACGACGCGCCAGCCGCCGTCGAGGAACGCGCGCGTGACGGCAGCGCCGAGGCCGCCGGTTCCACCCGTGATGAGCGCGCTGGCGACCATCCGGCCACACGCTACCTCGTCGGATCCTGCGGTCCGTCCGCGACGCTTGCCACCGTGTCCAGCATGTTCGTGCGAGAGCTGCGGGAGGGCGCCGACGTCGAGTGCGTCCTCGTCGTCCGCGACGCCGAGCTGCTTGCCACGCGCGACGGCGGCCAGCACCTGCGGCTGACGCTCGCCGATCGCACCGGCTGCCTGTCCGCGAGCGTCTGCAACGATGCGGCCGCGGTGGCGCAGGTCGCCACCGTCGGCGCCGCCGTCCGCGTCAGCGGCCGGCTGCAGGGCGGCGGCCGCTACGGCGCCGAGCTCGAGCTGCGGGCGATCCGCGCAGCCGAGCCCGGCTCGTTCGAGCTCGCCGACCTCGTCGACGGGCCGCCGCGCTCCGCCGCCCAGATGGAGACCGACCTGCGCGAGCTGCTCGCGACGGTGCAGGACCGCGACCTGCGCCTGCTGCTCGACGCGGTCTTCGGCGCCGACTCGCCGTTGTGGGCGCGCTACCGCGCCGCGCCCGCAGCCAAGCGCTTTCACCAGGCCTACCGGCACGGGCTGCTCGAGCACTCGCTGTCGGTCGCGCAGGCGGTCAGCGCGATCAGCGCGACGTTCAGCGAGATCGATCGCGACGTCGCCGTGGCCGGCGCGCTGCTGCACGA
>DATMJM010000050.1:0-2060 GCA_035553935.1 Solirubrobacteraceae bacterium | reverse complement strand
CGCGAGCGAGGCGATCCTGTCCTTGAGCCCGGCGATGTGGGCGTCGAGGCGCTCGAGTGCCTCGGCGGCAACGGCTACGTCGAGGAGTCCGGCATGCCGCGGCTGTACCGCGAGATGCCGCTGGCCTCGATCTGGGAGGGCGCGGGCAACGTCATGGCGCTCGACGTGCTGCGCGCGCTCGGCCGCTCTCCGGAGGCGCTGACGGCGTACCTCGACGAGGTGGGCGAGGCTGCGGGCGCCGATGCCCGCCTGGACGGGTTCGCCGCGGACCTGCGCGACGAGCTCTCCGACCCCGCGGCGCTTGAGCTGCGCGCCCGCCGCGTCGTCGAGAAGATGGCGCTCGCGCTGCAGGGCTCCCTGCTCGTCCGCCACGCGCCGCCGGCGGTCGCCGACGCGTTCTGCGCCTCGCGCCTGGCGGGCGACGCCGGTCTGCAGTACGGCACGCTGCCGCCCGGCGCCGACCTGCAGGCGATCCTCGCGCGGCACACGCCGCAATCCGGCTGAGACGTCCGCCGCCGCGGGCGACGCCGCTCGCCCGCAAGTGCCTCCTGCCAAGATCTGCGCATGATCGCAACCGGCCCGTCGATCCAGCTCGTGCGCATCTTCGGCATCCGGATCGGGGCGAACCCGAGCTGGTTCATCGTCCTGTTCATCTTCATCTACTTCTTCTCGGGCTACTTTCAGGACGTCCTCGGCGGCTCGGCGACGCAGGCCTACCTCGTCGCCGTCGCGGCCGCGTTCCTCTTCTTCTTCTCGCTCATCCTGCACGAGCTCGGCCACGCGCTCGTCGCGCGCCGCGAGGGGATCGGGATCAGCGGCATCGACCTGTGGTTCTTCGGCGGCGTCGCGAAGATGACGCGCGACTCCCAGGCGCCGGGCGAGGAGTTCCGCGTCGCCGCCGCCGGTCCGCTCGTGACGCTCGTCATCGTCGGCATCTGCATCGGCGCGAGCGCCCTCGTCCAGAACGGCGCCGCGCTCGACGTCGCCCGCCTCGCGGGCGATGCCGAGGTCTCGCCGACGCTCGCGCTGCTCGGCTTCCTCGCGTCGATCAACGCGATCCTCTTTCTCTTCAACCTCGTCCCCGCGTTCCCGCTCGACGGCGGGCGCATCGCGCGGTCGATCGTCTGGAAGATCAGCGGCAACCGCAACACGGCGACCCGCATCGCGGGCCGGATCGGCGAGTGGTTCGCGTACGCGCTGATCGGCTTCGGCGTGTTCCTCGCCGCGCGCGGCAACCTCGTCGACGGCCTCTGGCTCGCGGTGCTCGGCTGGTTCATCGCGCAGTCGGCGCGCGCGGCCGTGACGTCGACGGCGTTCACCGAGCGCCTCGACGGCATCACGGTCGCCGACATCATGGACGCCCAGCCCGTGGCGATGCCGGTCGGCACGCCGCTGACGCAGGCGCAGGACGAGTACTTCCTGCGCTACCGCTGGGACTGGTTTCCGGTCGTCGACGAGCAGGGGCGCTTCGTCGGCGTCGTGCGCGAGCCGCGCGTCACCGAGGAGATCACGGCCGGCCGGCCGGCGCTGCCGGTGGGCGAGCTCGTCGAGGTCGCCGAGGCCGACGACTGGCGCGTGCCGTCCGACCGCCCGCTCGAAGCGCTGCTCGGCGACGAGCAGCTGCGCTCGCGCGGCGCGCTGATGGCCGTCGACGGCGACGGGGTCCTGCGCGGCGTGGTGACGATCGAGCAGGTGCGCCGCGCGCTGACGGCGGCGCTGCCGCAGCGATTGGCGTAGCCGGCGGCACGCCGGCCGCGAATCCGGCCGCCATATACTCGCCCTTCTTGCCTGCACACGACGTCCTCATCATCGGCGCCGGCCTCGCCGGGCAGCGCGCCGCCCTCGCCGCCGCCGAATCAGGCGCGAGCGTCGCGATCATGAGCAAGGTCCACCCCGTGCGGTCGCACTCCGTGGCCGCCGCGGGCGGGATCAACGCCGCGATCGCGATCGACGACGACTGGACCGAGCATGCCTACGACACGGTCAAGGGCTCGGACTTCCTCGGCGACCAGGACGCGATCGAGATCATGTGCAGCGAGGCGCCGAAGGAGGCGATGCAC
>DATMJM010000049.1:0-3516 GCA_035553935.1 Solirubrobacteraceae bacterium | reverse complement strand
CGGCGCCTACGAGCACCGCGACGCCCACGACCGGATCGATGAGCGCGCCGAGCGCGAGCGCGGCGCAGATCACGACCGTGCTGGCCAACGTGATGTGGAAGGCGTCGGTCTCGCTGCGGATCGGGTTGCGCATGTCGCGATCTCCTCGGTTCGGGCGCAGGCACCACCGGTGATCTGCTACCCGTTGGCGTCGGTCCGACCGCGGTTCTTACGCCAGCGCTCCGCTGGGCACGTCCGCAGCGTTCTCGAGCGTGATCGTGATCCGCCGATCCCATATCCTGCGCCGCCGTGGCCGCTGAGCTTCATGGGCAGGTCGCGCTCGTCACCGGCGGCGGGCGCGGGATCGGTGCGAACGTCGCCCGCGAGCTCGCCGCGGCCGGGATGCGCGTCGCGGTCGCGGCGCGTACACGCGAGCAGGTCGAGCAGGTCGCGCTGGAGATCGGTGGGCTTGCGCTCGAGGTCGACGTCTCCGACGCGGCGTCCGTGCAGCGGATGGTCGCCGACACCGAGCGCGAGCTCGGCCCGATCGACCTGCTCGTGAACAACGCGGGCGTCATGGGCCCGTCGGACGCCCCGGTCTGGGAGGACGACGACACGGCCGCCTGGTGGCGCGTCTTCGAGATCAACGTGCTCGGCGCGTACCTGTGCTGCCGCACCGTCCTGCGCGGCATGGTCGCGCGCGGCGGCGGGCGGATCGTCAACGTCGGCAGCGGCGGCGCGCACCTGCCGGTGACGCCGGGCAGGATCGGCGACAGCGCCTACGGTCCGAGCAAGGCTGCGCTGCATCGCTTCGGCGAGGTGCTCGCCGGCCAGCTCGAGCAGCACGGCGTCGCGGTCTTCACGATCAGCCCCGGCCTCGTCCGCACCGCCCTGACCGAGAGGCTCGGCGACGACGCCCCCTGGACGCCGCCCGAGCTCGCGCCGCGGCTCGTCCGCGCGCTGGCCTCCGGACGCGCCGACCGGCTGGCCGGTCGCTACATCCACGCCGAGCACGACGACGTCGAGGACCTGATCGCGCGCGCCGAGGAGATCGCCCGCAACGACCTCAACCAGATCCGCCTGCGCCGGTGAGCGCCACGGCGGCGCTTGCACCGCGCAGCCCTACACTGGCGAGATGGCGTTCCACCGCGGCATCGACGGCGCCGAGCCGCTGCGTGCACAGCCGATCTCCGACGTCGCGGGCGTGCACGAGGACCGTCACGCCTCGCGCGCGTGGCGGCTGACCGGCGGGACGCTCGCCTGCCCGCGCTGCGACGCGCCGGTCTCGCTGCGCGGGCGCGCGCTCCCGCTGACGCATGCGTTGCACTGCCCGTTCTGCCGCCACGGCGGCGTGCTGCGCGACTTCCTCTCGCTCGCGGCGCCCTCGCGTCCGGCGCACGTCGCGATCCGGATGCTGCCGCGCGACCGCGGCGCGCCGCTGACATAGCCGGCTCGTCGACCGTCAGGGCTCGCCGCTGCTCATCCGCGCCTGCGCCGCGAAGACGTCGAACGAGGGCCGCGGCGTGCCGCGGGAGGAGACGAGTGCGGAGTCCCAGACGGCTTTGCGGCTCGATTTCCAGTGGTAGACGTAGACGCGCGTGATCCGCCGGCTCCGCGCGGCCAGCGCGAACACGCGCCGCATGCTCGCCGCGGCGTGGCGCTTGCCGACGCGCATGAGCGTGCGCCGGTCCGGGCGCACGCTGGAGGACGGCGTGGGGCGGCGCACGAGCGCGCCGACCTCGTTGAACCAGATCTCGCCGGGGGCGAGGCGAAGCATCGTCCGCGTGCCCCACGACGAGCGCGAGTTGGCGTCCACGTAGTTGTGCAGGCCCCAGTGCCGCGGCCGGCGGCCCGGCGGGAAGACCCGCAGGTAGGCGCGCAACCAGCGCTCGAGGCTCGAGCTGTCGACGAGGTCGGCGCCGAGCACCGTGCATCTCGGGCACTGCGACCGCAGCGTGTTGTAGTAGGAGGCGATCCGTCGCGGATCGGAGTTGACCGCGCGGACGGCGATGTTCGGCTCGTTCCAGGGGCTGTACTCGCGCACCTCGCGGTAGCGCCGGCGAAACGTGCGCACCTGACGCGCGTACTCGGCTGTCGGCGGCAGGCTGAAGCGCCGCGTGCGGCTGCGCGCGAACGTGACCTGCGGGACCATCCCCGCGGCCTCGGCCGCACGCATCCACGCGTCGATCTCGGCACGCTGCCAGCGGTAGCGCATCGCGTCCCACGCGACCGAGAGCCGCGCGTGCCGGACCGGCAGCTCGAGCAGCCGCGCGTCGCCGAAGGTCGCCGGCTTCTGGTCGGCGATGCCGACGACGAGCCGGGACGCCGCCTGCGCCGGCGCCGTAGCGAGCGCCGCGGCGAGCAGGGCGACGATCGGCGACGCGCAGCGCCGGACGTTCGTCGCGGCGCCCGCTACCACTGGCAGACCCCGACGTGCCCCGCGCGCAGCGTGCAGCGCTTGCCCATCCACCGCTTCGGGCAGCGAAAGGGATCGTCCTCCTCGGCCTCGGGGGTCGCCGGCGCCGTCGCCTCGTGCGCGGCCTCGGGCGCGGGCGCCTGCTCGTCGGCCGGCGCCCGCCTGCGTGTCATTCGCCCCAGCCATCCACTCCGCGGTCGCACCGTGTGAAGCCTCCCAGATCTGCCGATGCGAATCGCCTTGCGGTCGCGCGAACGCGCGCCATCGATCCGGCACGCACGTGTTCGGGATGCTGCAGCAACTCGGCGACGCGCCCAGCCCGCCGCGGGATGACGAGCGCCTACGGCTGTCTGAGGGCGTTGCCGGCGATCCAGCGCCGTCCGGCCTCAGCCGAGGCCGGTGGGCCCGGCTCGCGGTGGATCGCAGGCAGGTCGTAGAGCACCCACAGGCCGGAGGCCGCCGTGAGGGCCGCGACGATCGCGATCGCCCCGCCGTAGCCGAGCGCGTCGGCGCCGGCGATCACGGCGCCGACGGCATAGCCGCTGTCGCGCCAGAACCGGTAGACGCCGACGACCGGCGCCCGCGCCACCGGCGCCACCGCGTCGGAGATCGCCGCGATGAGCGTCGGGTAGACGAGCGCCGTCCCGAGCCCCAGCACGACAGCGGTGGCGATCGCGATCGCGATCGCACCGCCGCTGAGCGCGAGGACCGTGAGGGCGGCCGCCTGGAGGAACATGCCGGCGACGATCAGGGGCTTGCGGCCGATCGAGTCCGACCAGTGGCCGGTGCCGATCTGCGCGATTGCCCAGACGCCCGGGTACAGCGCCGCGACGAGCCCGATCGCTGCGACGCTCGCGCCGTTGGCGGCGAGGAACAGCGGCACGAGGCCCCAGGCGAGCCCGTCGTTGAGGTTGTTGACGAGGCCGGCCTGCGAGCACGAGCGCAGGGCGGGCACGCGGTAGGTCGCCTGCGCAAACGCCGCGCGCATCCGCGGCGGCGGCTCGTCGGCGCCGGCGTGCTGGCGGGACTGCTCGAGCGCGACGTGGTCTGCCGTGTCCCGGATGAAGAGGACCGACAGCAGGAACGCTGCGAACGCGATCACGCCGCCGGCGACGACGAGC
>DATMJM010000048.1:0-12634 GCA_035553935.1 Solirubrobacteraceae bacterium | reverse complement strand
CCGGCGACCGCCGTCCCGCCGTCGTCGTTGACGACGTGCTTGACGACCGTCACCTTCGGCGCCACGTCGTCGTTGGTGATCGTGCAGGTCTTCTGGACACCGACCGCGACGGTCACGCTGCCGCTGGAGTCGCAGTCGCCGCTGAACGTCGCCGCGTAGCCGGAGGGACCGCCGGTCTCAGACACCTCGTAGTCGCCGGCCGCCACCGTGTAGGTGTCGCCGTTCTCGTCGCCTGCCTGCGGGCTGCCCGCGACATCCGCGCCGGCGGCGTTCTTCAGATGCAGCGACCAGTCACCGGCGACCGCCGTCCCGCCGTCGTCGTTGACGACGTGCTTGACGACCTTCACCTTCGGCGCCACGTCGTCGTTGGTGATCGTGCAGGTCTTCTGGACACCGGCGGCGACGGTCACGCTGCCGCTGGAGTCGCAGTCGCCGCTGAACGTCGCCGCGTAGCCCGACGGGCCGCCGGTCTCGCTGACGTCGTAGCTCGCGCCGGGGGTCAGCGTGTAGGTGTCGCCGTTCTCGTCGCCCGCCTGCGGGCTCCCGGGCACGTCGGTGGCGCCGCTCTTGACGTGCAGCGACCAGTCACCTGCGACCGCCGTCCCGCCGTTGTCGTTGACGACGTGCTTGACGACCTTCAGCGTCGCGGGCTGGCGCTTGTTGCCGAAGTCGCGGCCGGTGTGGATGTCGTTGTTGTCCCAGGACAGCCGGAAGCCGAGGGCGGTGTCGGGATCGGTGTCAGTCTTCTCCGGGCAGGTCGCGACAGCGCCGGCCCCGATCGCCGCGGTGCAGTCCCATGTCGGCTGCAGGACCTCGCGGACCTCCCACGTGCCGCCGGGCGCGTTCGTCGCGCGCTGGACGTCGGTTATGCGGTAGTGGCCGAGCGGCTCGGTGCCGGTGCCGTCGGCGGTGATCGCGTACGGCTCCTCCTCGCCGGCCTCGACGATGCCGTCCATGTCGTTGACGAACGTCGCGTCCTTGTTGTTGTCGAGGATGCCGTCGCCGTCGGCATCGTTGAACTTCTTGCCCTCGACCGAGCAGTTGCCGATCGATACGGCATCCGTCGGGAGGATGACGTCCTGCTGGTTGGACGTCAGCGAGTCGGACGACCGCGTGTGCATCCACACGTAGCCGAAGTCGATGCACGCCTGCGGGCCGGTCGGGTTGGCCGGATCGCGCAGGGCGTCGGAGAGGTTGACGACGGCCTCACCGAAGCGTCCCTGGCCGATGTCGCCGCTGCTGAGGAAGTTCTCCGCCGCAGGGATCGTCCCCTGGCGGCCGGCCTGCGCGTCGTTGAGCGCGGCCTGGTACAGCGAGGTCGAGATCTGCGGGCACGGCTGGTTGGTGATGGGAGCGCCGGTGAGGTCGGCGGCGAACTCCTCCCACTGGCCGGAATGCTCGTTGCCATCCCAGATGCACAGTCCGAGGGTGATCGCGCCCGCGTTGTTGACGTCGTAGGTGACGAGCAGGTCGCCGCGCGAGCGGGTCGGCACCGCGAACGGCTTCGTCGGATCGCTCTCGTTGGGATCCATGCGGTAGCCGGGCTGGCGCTGGTTGAGCTCGAAGGCGAGGAACGTGGCGCCGGTGGCCGCGGCGCGGACGAAGGCGAGGTCGACGAAGAGCTTGTCGCTGACGGGATCGGTGAAGCTGTAGGCCGCCAGCGCGTCGAACTTCGATCCGCCGAGGTTGCCGATGGTGAAGTTCCAGCTGTCGGGGACGTTCTCGGAGGTGGGACCGGCGACGATGCCGGCGTTGTTGGAGCCGTAGATCGTGTCGGCCCCGCTCGGCGCGTCGGCCGTGCCGACGAAGCCGTCCTCGCCGATCACGTTCTGCCAGTCGCGCTTGGGACCCGCGCCGTCGGAATCGCACTGGTCGCCGTCGGCGCCCTCGAAGTTGTTCATCAGCGGTGCAGGCGTGAACGGCTGCGTGACGCAGGCGGGCGCGCTCTGCGCGCTCGCCGCGGCGAGCAGGGCGAACAGCGCGAGGGTGAACGCCAGCGTGCGCAGCGCGAGGCGCCGCGCGGGGTGAGAGAGCGCGGTGAATGCAGCCGCACAGGGCGATATGCCCGTGCGGGCGAATGATGGGGTGGCTTCCATGCCGACCTTTCTTCCTTTGGGTGTGGCGCCGGATCGGTCCACCCGCCGCGAACCCTGCTCGGTTCGCGAGACCAGATGACATCCGTGTCGTGGATACGTTGTAGCGCACGGATCGTCGCTAGGACAGGCTCGCGCACCGATTTTGGATACGACATTCGTCCGTTTTTGTTCGGGATCGATCAGCTTGAGCCGACAATGTGCGCCGGCAACCGGACGTTTCGCCGTGCGCTTGCGCCATCATGTCCGCCCGTGCGCCTCCTCTCCGCCCTCGCGGCGGCCGTCGCGCTGGTGCTCGTCCTGCCGGGCGCTGCGCCCGCCGCCGCCCCGCCCGGACCGGTCTCGCTCGCGCAGGGCTGGCAGTTCGCCGTCGACCCGGCCGACCAGGGCATCGCGCAGAACTGGCGCAGCGGTCAGGACGGCGTGGGCTGGGAGCCCGCGACGATTCCGCACGTCCTGGACGCGCGAACCGACCCGGAGGTGTTCTACGGCTCGATCGGCTGGTACCGGCTGGCGTTCAACGGCCCGCAGACCGGGCCGGGGCTGGGCTGGGCGATCCGCTTCGAGCAGGTGCGGCGCAGGGCGCGCGTGTGGCTCAACGGCCGCGAGATCGGTCGCCACCGCGATCCGTACACGCCCTTCGAGCTGCCCGCGAAGGGGCTGCGCCCCGGCGAGCCGAACTCGCTCGTCGTGCGCGTCGACTACCGCCGCCCCAAGCAGCTGCGGGAGGGCTGGTGGAACTGGGGCGGCATCACGCGCCCGGTGTCGCTCGTCGCCCGCGGCCCGGTCGTCATGCACGACGCCGGGCTGCTGCCGCGCCGCGTCTGCGTGCAGTCCAGGTGCGCCTGGAACGTCCTCGTCGACGGCTGGCTGGAGAACGCGGCCGACACCGTCCAGCAGCCGTCGGTCGCCGTCCGGCTGCGCTCGCCGGACGGGACGGTGTCGGAGGGGGCCCGGAAGGCACGCGCGCTGCAGCCCGGCGAGCGCGTGCGGATGCGCTTCGCCGTCACGATGCGCGGCGCCCCGAAGCTCTGGTCGCCGGAGCACCCCCACCTCTACGCGGCCGCGATCTCCACGAGTGCCGGAGGACAGGTCGTACAGGTCGACCGGCGCCGCATCGGGCTGCGCAGCGTCGAGGTCGTCGACGGGATGCTGCGACTCAACGGCCGCGTGCTCGACCTGCGGGGCGCGTCGGTGCAGGAGGACGTCCCGGGCCGCGGTCCCGCGCTGACCGACGCCGACATCGACAACACCGTCGACGAGCTGCAGGCGCTCGGCGCGAACGTCACGCGCGCGCACTACCTGCTCGACCAGCGCCTCCTGGACCGCCTCGACGCAGCCGGGATCCTCGTCTGGAGCCAGGCACCGGTCTACCACCGCGATCGCCAGCTCCGGACGCCGGGCCAGCGCTCGTTCGAGCTCGACGTCGTGCGCGACACGATCCTCGAGGCCCGCAACCATCCGTCGGTCATCACGCACTCGGTCGCCAACGAGCTGACCGCGCTGCCCGACGAGCAGCGCACGTCGGAGGTCTGGATGCGCAACGCCGCCGACCTGGCGCGCGACCTCGACCCCACGCTGCCGGTCTCGATCGACATCCTCTCCTATCCCGGCATCCCGCGCCAGCGCACCTACGACGCCTTCGACATGCTCGGGATCAACTCGTACTACGGCTGGTACGAGGGCAAGGCCAACCGCTCCACCGCCGACATCGACGACCTCGCGCCCTACCTGCGCGCGATGCGCGACAAGTACCCCGGCAAGGCGCTCGTGATGACGGAGTTCGGCGCCGAGGCGACGGAGCCCGGTCCGGCGGACGTCAAGCAGACCTACGCGTTCCAGACGCAGTACCTCAAGCGCAACCTCGAGATCGTCGACCGGCTCGGGTTCATGGGCGGCGCGATCTACTGGACGGCGCGCGAGTTCGCCGTCAAGCCCAGATGGGACGGCGGCGCGCATCCGGCCGTCCGCGATTCGATCCACAACAAGGCGCTCATCACCTATGACGGCAAGATCAAGCCCGCCTTCTCAGCGGCGCAGGAGGCTTTCAAGGCCACGCCGCTGTATCGCGACGACCCGGCCGCTGTCATGCGGGCGCAGCTGTCGGAGCCGGCGGCGCTGATCCCGCGCTCGCTGCTGCTCGCGGCCGTGCTGATGCTCGTCGCCGCGCTGCTGGCGCTCGACGCGTGGTGTCTGCGTGACATCTGGCGCGCGTGGCGCCCGCACGGCGAGGGTCAGGTCGTCGAGCTGCCGTCGCGGCGGGTGGCGTGAGCTTAACCTCACACCTGTGAATCTCACACCGCACCTGCGAGTATCGCGGCGTGACAGCGTCCGCGCGATCGCGGCCGGTGGGCCGCCGGGGGATCGCCGCGGGACTCGTTGGGATGCTCGCCGCGGCCGGGATCGGCGTCGGCGCGGCCTCGGCGGGAGCCGGCGGTGAGCGGTTCGCCTACTCGACGGCGCTGACCGGGACGATCGACCGCTCCACCGAGCGGACACTCGACCGTGCGATCGCCGACGCCCGTGCCAAGAACGCCGAGGTCCTGATCATCCGCCTCGACACGCCGGGCGGGAGCGCGACGTCGACGCGCGCGATGATCCAGGACATCCTCGCCGCGCCGATGCCGGTGATCGTCTACGTCCATCCAAGCGGCGGCCGCGCCGACTCGGCCGGGATGTTCGTGATGCTCGCGGCAGACGTCGCGGCGATGGCGCCGGCGACGAACATCGGCTCCGCGACGCCGGTGCGTGACCCGATCCGGGCCCGCAGCGCGAGCGAGGAGCGGATCCTGCGCGACATGGACCGCAAGTTCCTCAACGGCTCGGTGGCCTTCGCGCGCTCGCTCGCCGAGGAGCGCCGGCGCAACGCCGACCTCGCCGAGCGGATGGTGCGCTCCGCGCACAACGTGACCGCCGGCCGCGCCCGCCGGGAGCGCCTCGTCGACCTCGTCGTGCCCAGCGAGCAGGCGCTGCTGCGCGCCGCCGACGGCTTTCGGGTGAAGGGACGCAGGGCGCAGCGCCTGCAGACGGCCGGCCTGCCGATCCGGCACGTCGACCTCGCCTCGCTGGATCTCGCCGTCGAGGAGGTCGACAACTCGTGGTTCCTGCGCTCGCTCGTGCTCGTCGTCGGCTCGGCGCTGGCGCTCGTGGCGCTGGCCGTGGCGGCGTCGCGCGGACCGCGCAGCTACCGCCGCTTCAAGCGCCGACGGGCACTGCGCAGCCGGCGGCGAGCCTGACGCTCAGGTGGAGGGTCACGGTGTGAACTTCACCGTGATGACGTCCCCGTCGCGCATCGGGTAGTCGCGGCCCTCGAGGCGCAGCGTCCCGCGGTCGCGAGCGCCGGCGTAGCCACCGGCGACGACGAGCTCCTGCCAGCCGATCACCTCCGCGCGGACGAAGCCGCGCTGGATGTCGGAGTGGATCTCGCCGGCGGCGTCCCACGCGCTGCGGCCGCGGCGCAGGTGCCATGACTGCGCGGGCTTGTCCTCGCCAGCCGTGAAGAACGCGATGAGGTCCAGGAGCCTGAAGGCGCCGCCGACGACCCGCTGCAGCCCGCTGTCGGACAGCCCCAGGTCCGCGCGCATCGCGGCGGCGTCATCGTCGTCGAGCTCGGACAGCTCGGCCTCGATGCGGCTCGAGACGGCGACCGCCACGGCGTGCTGCGCGGCGGCATGGGCGGCCACCTGCGCCGGCACCTCGTCGCTGCCCTCGTCGACGTTCGCGACGAACAGCACGGGCTTCGCCGTCAGCGGGCGAAGGTCGCGCAGCGCGTGCGGAGCGTCGGGCGGCGGCGGCACGCTGCGCGCGGGGCGGCCCGCCTGCAGCGCCTCGATGAGCTCGCGGAGCCAGACCTCCTCGGCGACCGCGGCGCGGTCGCCGGAGCGCGCGGTCCGCACGACGCGCGCGTGGCGGCGCTCGGCCTGCTCGAGGTCGGCGTAGATCAGCTCCGTCTCGATCGTCTCGATGTCGGCCAGCGGATCGACGCGGCCCTCGGGATGGATGATCGACTCGTCGTGGTGGGCTCGCACGACGTGGATGATCGCGTCCGTCTCGCGGATGTTGGCGAGGAAGCGGTTGCCGAGCCCCTCGCCGCTGTGGGCGCCGGCGACGAGCCCGGCGATGTCGTGGAAGTCGATCGTGTCCGGCACGATCTCCGATGCGCCGGCGACGCGCGCGACGGCGTCGAGCCGCTCGTCGGCGACCGGCACGACGGCGACGTTCGGCTCGATCGTCGTGAACGGGTAGTTCGCGGCGTCGGCGCCGGCCCGCGTCAGCGCGTTGAACAGCGACGACTTGCCGGCGTTCGGCATCCCCACGATCCCGACCTTCAACGTGCTCGACCCGTGTTGCCGACCAGCAGCCCGAGCAGCGCGCCCGCCGCGATGTCCGAGGGGTAGTGCACGCCGAGGTAGACGCGCGACAGCGCCATCGCCGCCGCCGCCGGATACAGCGGCGCGCGCGGCACGAGCGGCGCGTATGCGCAGGCGGCGGCGAACGAGGACGAGGCGTGGGCGGACGGAAAGCTCAGCGACGTCGGCGTCGAGATGAGCGCGGGCAGCTTCTCGAGCTGCGGGCGCTTGCGGCGCACGACCGTCTTCAGCAGCGTGTTGAGCGCGTAGGCGAACAGGACCGAGCGCGTCGCGCGCAGCCAGTGCGGGCGCTGCCGGCGATCGACGGCGGCGGCGCAGAGCCCGAGCGCGAGCCAGATCCCCGCGTGCTCGCCCAGCCGCGAGAAGCGCCGGACCGGCACCTCGATGGCGGGATCGTGGCCGTGCTCGCGCAGCAGTCGGTACAGGCGCACGTCGACCTTGGCGATCGCCCGGGCGAGCGGCCCGGCGCGCAGGCGCGCACGCAGCGACCTGCGTGCCGCGGGGTCGGCGACGGGCGGCACGGGAGCGGCGGTCA
This sequence comes from Solirubrobacteraceae bacterium, assembly GCA_035553935.1. Taxonomy (GTDB): domain Bacteria; phylum Actinomycetota; class Thermoleophilia; order Solirubrobacterales; family Solirubrobacteraceae; genus CADCVQ01. The sequence continues at coordinate 5,636 of DATMJM010000048.1, read as the reverse complement.
CCGCGGGCACGATAGCCACGTGCCGGCGCGCGGCGGCGGCCGCGGGTCGGATGCTCGTCCAGCGGCGGTTGCCGGCGCGGCGATCGGGCAGACTCCCCGCGTGCAGCTGACCCTGATCGCGAACCCACGCTCGGGGTCGGCTCCCGAGCCCGACGAGCTGGCGGCGCTGCTCGGGGCGGGCGGCGCGGCGGTCGCCTGCGTCTCGATCGAGCAGATCGCAGACGAGCAGGCCGGCGAGATCGAGGACGGCGCGCTCGAGGCGCTGCGGGCGGCGGGGCCGCCCGACCGCGTCGTCGTCGCCGGCGGCGACGGCTCGATCGGCCCGGCGGCGCTGTGCGCGGCGCACCTCGACGTCCCGCTCGCGATCGTGGCGGTCGGCACGGCGAACGACTTCGCCCGCACGAAGGACCTGCCGCTCGACGATCTCGACGCGGCCTGCGCGCTGGCGCGCGACCCGGCGGCGCCCACGCGCCACGCGGAGCTCGGGATGGCCGGCGAGCGGCCGTTCGTCAACGCCGCGTCGGCCGGCCTGTCGGTCGTCGCCGCGCACGCCGCCAGGCCGCACAAGCCGCGCCTGGGCCCGCTCGCCTACGCGGTCGGCGCCGCGAAGGCCGCCGTCACGGCGACGCCGCTGCGCTGCGCCGTCGCCTGCGACGGCCGGCCGTGCTGGCAGGGCGCCGCGTGGCAGGTCGTCGTCGGCGTGACCGGCGCGTTCGGCGGCGGCAGCGAGATCGGCGTCACGCGGCCCGACGACGAGCGGCTCGACGTCGCCGTCGTACCGGCCGGCTCGCGCATCGGGCTGGTGCGCCGGGCGTTCGGCATGAGGACGGGGCGGCTCACGCAGCAAGACGACATCGCGCACGAGCGCGCGGCCGTCATCGACGTCGAGCTCACCGGCCACCCGGCGTTCAACGTCGACGGCGAGACCTGCCGCTGCGAGCCCGCGCACTTCACGCTGCATCCGGGAGGATTCGACTTCGTGGCGCGCTCATGAACAAGCGCTGGCCGGCCGCCATCGCCGCCGGCGCCGTCGCCTGGTACGCGAGCGACTCCCTGCGCCACCGCCGCGAGCAGGGCCAGGGCTATGAGCTGCGCGGCGAGGACGTCGCGATCGGCACCGACGAGTTCCTGCGCGCCACCGAGGCGATCACGATGGCGCCGATCGCGCACGGCAACGAGATCGAGCTGTTCATCAACGGCGACGAGATCTTCCCGGCGATGATCGAGACGATGCGCGGCGCGCAGCGCTCGCTGAACTTCCTGACGTACCTGTACTGGAGCGGCGAGATCGCCGCAGAGATCGCCGCCGCGCTGTGCGAACGTGCCAAGGCCGGAGTCGACGTCAACGTCCTGCTCGACGCGGTCGGCAGCGCGAAGATGGACCGCGACCTCGTCCGCGACATGGACGAGTCGGGCGTCACGTTCGCCTACTTCCGCCCGCCGAAGCCCTACGCGGTGCGTCGCCTGAACAACCGCACGCACCGCAAGCTGCTCATCGCCGACGGCGAGGTCGGGATGACGGGCGGCGTCGGCATCGCCGACCAGTGGACGGGCGACGCACAGGATCCCGCCCACTGGCGCGACACGCACGTCCGTGTCCGCGGCCCCGTCGTGCGCGGCCTGCAGGGCGCCTTTGCAGAGAACTGGCTCGAGGCGACCGGCGACGTCCTCGTCGGCTCGAAGTACCTGCCGCCGCTGGAGCCGCTCAACGACGACGGCGCGATGCAGGTCGTGCGGTCGACGGCGACCGTCGGCGACACGAACATCGAGGCGCTGTACTTCCTCGCGATCGAGTGCGCGCGCGACCGCCTGCAGCTGACCTCGGCGTACTTCGCACCGCGGCCGGCGTTCGTGAAGTCGCTGACGGACGCGGCCCAGCGCGGCGTCGACGTGCGCGTCCTGGTACCGGGGCCCCACATCGACAAGGAGTTCGTCCGCCAGGCGGGGCGCGCCGTGTACGAGCAGCTGCTCGAGGCCGGCGTGAGGATCTACGAGTTCTGCCCCACGATGCTCCACGCCAAGACGCTCTCGATCGACGGCGTCTGGTCGTCGGTCGGCTCGGTGAACTTCGACAACCGCTCCTTTCAGCTGCAGGACGAGGTCACCCTCTGCGTCTGCTCGCGCGAGTTCGCCGCTCGGCTCGACGAGCAGTTCGCGCGCGACCTCGCGCGCTCCGACGAGATCGACGTCGGCCGCTGGAACGGGCGGCCCGCCGGCAACCGCGTCAGCGAGGGGCTGACGAAGATCGCGCGGCGCGAGCTGTGAGACCGCGCCGTCGTGGTGTCCGCGGCGACCGAGGGGGTACACGGATCGATGACACCCGACGCAAAGGAGCGGATCCATGACGCTCAATCCACGCAGACGCAGGCAGTCCAACGCGCGCAGGGCGATGGGTCCCGCGCTGCTGTTCGCGGGCGGCGCGGCCGCGGGCGCGCTGGCAAGATCGCTCGACGCGCGCCGCCGCCACCTGGCGCGAGATCGCGCCGCCTCCGCGCTGCGTCGCAGCGCCTCCGAGACCCGGCGCCGCGGCCAGTACCGGTCGGGGATCGTCAAGGGCGCCGCGCATCGCATCACCACGCTGCGCAGCCGCGAGCCGCGCGAGTACGACGACGTGACGCTCGCGCGCAAGGTCGAGACAGAGCTGTTCCGCCCGCCGGACGCGCCGAAGGGGCAGATCAGCGTCAACGCGCAGCACGGGATCGTCGAGCTGCGCGGCGAGGTCGAGCGGCCCGAGCAGATCGAGCAGCTCGGCGCCGTGGCGCGCCGCGTCGACGGCGTCCGCGAGCTGCACAACCTCCTGCACACGCCGGGGTCGCCGCCCAAGCACTCGCCGCCGAGCGATCCCGCCGAGGTGCGCGCACGGGCCGGCCAGACGGCCTCCTAGGCGCGCGCTCGCGCGTGGGCGTCGAGGAACGCCGCGTGATCGTCGCGGGCGGCGGCGATCCTCGTGGCGTTCGCCGCGAGCGCGCGCCGGCCCCGTGCCGTCAGCCGGTACAGCCGGCGGCGCGGTCCTGCCTCGGACGTCTCCCAGCTCGACGCGGCGCAACCGTCGCGCTCGAGCTTGCGCAGCACGCGATACACCGCGCCGGTGTCGGTCATGACTCCGGCGGCCTCCAGCCGCCCGCGCAGCTCGTAGCCGTGACACGACGCGTCGTCGAGCAGCAGGAGCACCCACGCCGTCAGCAGCTCGCACGCTGGCGGACGAAGCGTCGCTCCTGCGCCCGGCTCATCCTCTACGCCCTCGGCGGGCGATCCCGGCGTATGCAGCGCGAGCAGCGACATGCCCTGCCTCTCTTGCGCCCTGCGGCGCACCGAAGCAATCGTGTCGCCCTTGCACGATCACCGTAGCTGGTCTCGCAGGGAGTCTGACGCCGCACGCGCGCTTGCACAAGCCCTGCGGCGCTGCGCGGGGTCTCCCCGGAAGACCTGCCCCTCGGTGGCGCCGTCGGCGCTGCGCCAGTTCGGCACGAACATCGAGCTGATCGCGCCGGCGTCGTTCGTGTCGCTTGCGATCCCCCTGGTCGTCTTCTTGTCCTTCCAGCGCTACTTCGTGCAGGGCCTGCTCGCCGGCTCCGTCAAATAGCGCGGCCCTCAGGCGGCACCGAAGCCGACGCGGTGCTCGTCGCGCGTCGTGCGCACGTACAGCACCTGCGCCAGGTTCAGCCGGACCGTCCCGTCGTCCACGGTCAGGTCGTGCCACTCACCGCCGGAGACCGCCTGCAGCAGCTTGTCGAGCGCCTCGTCCTCCATGCGCACGGCCAGCACCTGCGGGCTGCCCGCGAGACCGATCGTCACCTTCTGTAGAGCCATTCAGTGCGCCTCGGCCGGTTGGACGATCTCGGTCAGCAGCCCGCCTGCGGTCCTTGGATGCAGGAACGCGACGCGGGAGTTGCGGATGCCGGTGCGCGGCGTCTCGTCGATGAGCTTCAAGCCGGCCTTCTTGAGCGCGGCAAGCGTCGCCTCGATGTCGTCGACCTGGTAGGCGACGTGATGCATGCCGGGCCCCTTCTTGGCGATGAACTTGCCGACGGGCGTGTCGGGTCCGGTCGCCGCCAGCAGCTCGATGTGGTTCTCGCCCACGTCGAGCAGCACGGCCTCGACGCCCTGCTCGGCGACGATCTCGCGGTGCACGAGCGTCATGCCGTAGTCGCGCTCGTAGAGCTCCAGCGACGCGTCGAGGTCCTCGACGGCGACGCCGATGTGATCGACGCGGTTGAACATGCGCCCATCCTACGGGCAGCCCGCCGGCGGCGGCCTCAGCTCGGCGGCCTCGCTGCGGGAGCCGCGCTGATGGCCGACAATGGCGCGGGATGCGGCGCGCCCAGCCACAGGTGTCCGCCCTCCGCGTCGCGGGCGCGGGCACGGCGCTGGTCGGCGTCGCGGCGCTGGCCGCGTTCGCGCTGGTCGCGCTCGTCCACATCGCCGACAACTACCACGTCGACCATGTCGCCGGCGCGTGGATGGCGCTGGCCGCCTACGCCGACGACGGCACGCTCTACCCGCCGCTGCACGACGACGGGGTCTTCGGCGGCACCCGGTACATGCCGCTCGGCATCGTCCTGAACGCGGGCGCGGCGGCCGTGTCCGGCGAATACCTCGTCTCGGGCAAGCTCCTTGCGCTGGTGACGGTCTCGGCTCTCCTGGCGCTCGTCTACGTCCTCGCGCGCCGGCTGGGCTGCGAGCGAGGCATCTCCGTCGGCGTCGTCGGCGCGGTCATCGCGACCTTCCCGGCGCTGTTCGCCGCAACCACCGTCTACGGCGACGCGCTCGCGGTCACGTTGCAGGTCGCGGCGATCACGCTCGTCGCGCGCGACACGTCGCGGCGCGCGGCGGTCGCCGCCGGGATCCTCGCGGGACTGGCGGTCAGCGCGAAGGTCACGGCCGTCTGGGGCGGCGGCGCCGTGCTCATCTGGCTGCTCGTGCGCCACCGCCGGGGGGCGTTTCCGTGCCTCGCGGCTGCGGCGGCCAGCGCGCTCGTCGTGCTGCTCGGCACCGACGCCCTGTCGCACGGCCGCTTCCACGAGAACGTCCTCGAGCTGGGCGGAGTCGAGGGCGTTCGGGACCTGCTCGCCGAGGCTCCCGCGAAGCTGTGGGAGCTGTCGCTGGCCTCCGCTCCGGGCGCGTTGCTGCTGGCGCCGCCCGCGGTCGCATGCGTTGCGATCGCGGCTGTCCGGGGGCGGCTGGAGATCGTCGACGTCGCCCTCGTCCTGGCGAGCGTCGTCACGATCGTCGTCATGGCCGACGTCGGCACGGGCTTCAACCATCTGCTCGACCTCGCCGTGCTCCTGCCGCTCGTCATCGCCGCCGCGTACGCGCGCTCCGAAGCGATCGGGCCACGGCTCGCGCTCGTTGCGGCGCTGGCCGCCGCAACGCTGGCCTCGCTCGCGGACGTGCGTCAGGACGTCCACGAGGCCGCCGTGGCCGCCGTGCAGCGCTCGACGCCCGAGCGGCTGCGCCCGCCGGCGCTGCACACGACGGTGGCCGCGCCCATCCTCTCGGAGGACCCGACGATCCCCGTGCAGCGCGGCGCGCGGCCCACGATCCTGGACTCGTACATGCTGCTTCGCGTGCTGCGCCGCGAGCCCGCCCGGCGGCGCAGCACGCGAAGCAGCATGTACGAGTCCAGGATCGTGGGC
>DATMJM010000047.1:0-4335 GCA_035553935.1 Solirubrobacteraceae bacterium | reverse complement strand
GCCACGATCAACCGGCGCGACCGGGTGCTCGACGTGCTGGCGCCGATCACGAGCCTGGCCTCGGGTCGCGCGGGCGTGGAGCTGCATGCGGCCGGCCGGCGCTACCGCTTCACGGCGCCGGTCAACAGCCGCGATGGCCGGATTCGCTTCCAGAAGCGGATCCCGGCGGCGCAGGCCCGCCTGGGGACGGGGATCCTGACGATCACCTACAACGGCGACGCCGACACGCGTCCGCAGAAGGTGCGGCTGCGTGCCGCAAGGCAGAAGGCCGAGCTGCGCCTGCAGCGTCCGGCGATCGCTCCGAACGGGCGCCTGCGTGCCTCGGGCACGGTCAGCGACCGCGCACGTGGCGTCGTGCGCGTCCAGCTGGAGTACGTCGTCGGCGGCGAGACGAAGACCCATCAGTTCCTGGCGAAGGTCAGCGACGGTCGCTGGTCGCTCAACCAGGCGCTGTCGCAGCCGGTGCGCGACGAGATCGCCAAGCGCACCGGAACCGTGCACTCCTACACGCTGTTCACCGGCTACATGCCGGCGCGCATGCGCGGCGAGATGCGCTCCTTCCAGGTCCTCGCAGAGCGCTGAGTCCACAGCGCATGCAATGTCCGGCACCAATCGCCCGCTGCCTTCGAGGAGCTCGCGCCTGAACGTTCGACGAGCGTTGCTGCAGCGCAGCGTCGCGGTGCTGGCAGATCTCGCCAGCCGTGTGCTGCTTGGCGGCGCGGCCGGGCGCCGCCGTCAGTTCGCCGGATACGTCGCGCTCGCCATGATCTCGGCGGCGTCGATGCCCGCCGTGGGTGTGGCTGAGCAGGCTTCGCAGCCTGGATCGGCCGCGGCGGCGCAGCTGGATGTCGGGCGACATCACAGCTGCGCGGTGCTCGCCGGGGGCCAGTTGCGCTGCTGGGGCTACGGCGCCCAGGGCCAGCTCGGCTACGCCAGCACTGCCACGATCGGCGATGACGAGATGCCCGGCTCGACCGGACCGGTAGACCTCGGCGAGGGACGCACCGCCACAGCGATCAGTGCCGGCGACTTTCACACGTGTGCGCTGCTCGACGACGGCAGCGTTCGCTGCTGGGGCTACGGCGCCGACGGTCGCCTCGGGTACGGCGACACGCAGAACGTCGGCGACGACGAGTCGCCCGGCTCGGCCGGACCAGTCGACCTCGGTGAGGGACGCACCGCCACGGCGATCAGCGCCGGCCTCGGCCATACCTGTGCCGTGCTGGACGACGGCAGCGTGCGCTGTTGGGGCTACGGAGAAAACGGGGCGCTCGGCTACGCCAACACCGACACGATCGGCGACGACGAGACGCCGGGCTCGGTCGGGCCAGTCGACATCGGTGAGGGACGCACCGCCACGGCGATCAGCGCCGGCGGTGACTTCACGTGCGTGATCCTGGACGACCGTACCGTCCGCTGCTGGGGCCTCGCGCTCGACGGTCGACTCGGCTATGGCAACAACCAGCGGATCGGCGATGACGAGACGCCGGGCTCGGTCGGACCGGTCGACATCGGCGCGGGACGCACCGCCACGGCGATCAGCGCCGGCGCCCGTGGAACCTGCGCGCGCCTTGACGACGCGGCAGTGCGTTGCTGGGGAGAGGGCAGGGAGGGCTCGCTCGGCTACGGAAATGGCCAGTACATAGGCGACAACGAGACGCCTGGGTCTGTCGGTCCCGTTGATATCGGGTCCGGGCGCTCTGCGAGGGCGATCAGCGCAGGGCGCCACACGTGCGCGGTGCTCGACCTCGGTTCGGTGCGTTGCTGGGGCGCCAACACGAAAGGACAGCTCGGCTATGGCAACACAGAGCGCATCGGCGACGACGAAACGCCCGCCGCGGCGGGCCCAGTGGACCTCGGCGCGGGACGAAGCGCCACAGCGATCAGCGCAGGCGAACTCCACACGTGCGCGCGACTCGACGACGGCAGCGTGCGCTGCTGGGGCTACGGCGGCAATGGCCGACTTGGCTACTGCAACGAGCGCGACATCGGCGACGATGAGACGCCGGGCTCGGCGGGACCGGTGAACCTGGCCACGGCGGTGCACTGCCCCGCCCGGGTCCCTTCGCTTCCGCCAGATGCGCCGCCGCCTGCGCCCGCTCCGCCGGCTCCGGCTCCGTCCGCGCCACCGGCGTCTTCCGCGGGACCGTTGACGGCAAAGCTTGCGCTCACCCGGGCGCGGATCGTTCGCCGTGATCGGATGCTCGACGTGTTTGCGCCGATCACGAGCCTGGCCTCGGGCTGGACGCGCGTCGAGCTGCACGCGGCCGGCCTGATCTACAGCTTCAGGGCACGGATCGAGGAGGGCGACGCCCGGATCCGCTTTCGCAAGCGGATCCCCAGGGCGCAGGCTCAACTGGCAACGGGCATCCTCACGATCGGCTACAGCGGTGACGCCGACACGCGCCCGCAGACGGTGCGTCTGCGAGCTGCCTCGCAGCCCGCCGACCTGCGCCTGTCGCGGCCGAGGATCTCCAACGGCCGGCTGCGCGCATCGGGGACCGTCAGCCGCCGGGCACGCGGCGTCGTGCGCGTGCAGATGGAGTACGTCGCCGCAGGCACGACGCACACGAGGGAGTTCAAGGCACGGATCGCCAGCGGCCGCTGGTCGCTCAACGAGCAACTCTCACAGACGGTCCGCACCGGGATCGCCCAACGCACGGGAACGGTGCACTCCTACACGCTGTTCACGGGCTACTACCCGCGCCGCATCCGCGGCGAGATGCGCTCCTTCCAGATCCTTGGACCGCGCTGACGGCTCGATGGTGCAACGACTTCGGTCGCGTAGACAGAGGCCAATCGCCCCTCGCGAGCGGCCCACCCATCCAGCGCGCCAAGCCGGCTGATCGCCGGGGATCTCCATCGGGCGGGCTCCGCCGAGGACGCGTTCGTCGCCGCCGGCGTCGACATCCAGATCGTCACGATCCTTGCGGGCGATCCGGAAGCTGAACGCGACCGCCGCTGCACGAGCGCGCCTCGAGGTTGCTGGAACGTCCGTCTGGTAGGCGAACGAGCTCACCTGCCCGTTGCGGCCGATCACGAGCAGCCCGACCGGCCGACGAACCGAAGCGCTGCTTGTCGCGCCGAGCGCAAGCACGCCGCAAGCCCGTCCGCGCCGTCGCGATACATACTGCCGGCCGCCGCGCTCGACTGACCGAGCGCGATCGCTTCAAAGGGCGGAGGCCCGCATGGGGCGAGCCCTGCCGGGCAACTTTCGCTCGATCTTCACAGCCCGGTAACACGGCGTGGTTTGCCGTCGCACGACAATCGCGGCATGACCGTGACCTACTCGCGCCACGAGGTCATGGCGGTGGGCGACCTCACGATCCAGCTGCCCGACGGGCTGGTGCGCGTCGCCGGCCGCGCGTTGAGGCTGTCGGTCCGCGAGTTCGGTGTGCTGGTCGCGCTTGCGCGAGCAGACGGCCGCATCATGGCGCGCGAGCAGTTGTACCTCGAGGTGTGGGGCAAGCCGCTGAGCAAGGGCGACCGCTCTGTCGACGTCTACGTCCACAAGCTGCGCAGCAAGCTCGAGAGCGCGCAGCCCGCCGTGGAGTACATCCACACCCACGTCGGCTTCGGATACCGGCTTTCCCCCGAGCCATCACAGGATCTTCACAGCCCCGCTACGGCCTCGTAACAAGCTCTGGGCCCCGCCTCGATTGGCTTCACAACGCTATGGGAAACCAGAAAAGGAGTTGGCTTTGAGGTCAACGGGACGAATCATCGCGACCTTCGCGTCATGTGGGGCGCTCGCCGTTGGCCTTGGCGCCTGCGGCGATGATGACAGCACGGATGCCGCAGGCGGCGGCGCTTCGACGGAGCAGCTGTCGGGCACGATCAACATCGATGGCTCGTCGACGGTCGCGCCGCTCAGCGAGGCCGCCGCGGAGCTCTTTCAGCAAAAGCACCCGGACGTTCGCGTGACCGTCGGCACCTCGGGCACCGGCGGCGGCTTTGAGAAGTTCTGTCGCGGCGAGACCGATATCTCTGACGCGTCGCGCAAGATCGAGGACGACGAGATCGCGGCCTGCGAGAAGGCCGGGATCAAGTTCGAGGAGCTGGGCGTCGCCAACGACGGCATCTCGGTCGTCGTCCACCCGGAGAACGATTGGGCCGAGTGCCTGTCGGTCGACGAGGTCAGCAAGATGTGGGACCGCGGCTCGAAGGTCAACAACTGGAGCGAGGTCCGCGCCGGCTTCCCCGACCAGAAGCTGGAGCTCTACGGGCCCGGCACCGACTCGGGGACGTTTGACTACTTCACCGAGGCGATCAACGGCGAGGAGGGGCAGTCGCGTACCAACTACAACAACATCGGCGAGGACGACAACGCCGTGA
>DATMJM010000046.1:0-4808 GCA_035553935.1 Solirubrobacteraceae bacterium | reverse complement strand
CGCCGAGCTTGTGCGCCTCGCCCTGCAGCCAGCGCGGAAGCTGCTTGGGCTTCATCGTGCGCTCGACGGCGACCGTGCCGCCGGCCTTCTCGATCGCCTTCGCGAGCTGCGGGCTGACCTTGAGCCTGCCCTCCTCGCGGGCGAAGAACGCGATCGTCGTCTCCTCGGCGATGCTCGCCAGCGCGGGCAGGAGGTGCGTCTGGATGTCGGCGTCCTTCCAGCGCTCGACGCCGTCGACGATGAGGAAGCGCCGGCCGACCGCGAGCGTCATCGCCGCCAGCGCACCGGCCACGACCGCGGGGGCTGCGCCGTCGCCCTCGAAGCACTCGACGCCGTCGGAGCCCGACTCGCGCTCGGCGAGCGCCCGTAGCGCCGCGCGCCGCTCCGCGATGCGGCCGTGGTCGTCGCCGTGGATGAGGTAGGCGGGCTTGAACGCGGGCATCGGGCTCGAGTCTAGGGTCAGGCGCCGTCGCTGACGCGCATCCGCCCGTCGCGCACGCTGATCGTCACGGTGCCGTCGCGGTCCGTGCGGCGCACGAGCGGCACCGCGGCGGCGAGCGCGGCGAGCGTCGAGGGCGTCGGGTGGCCGTACGTGTTGTGCCGGCCGACGGCGATCACCGCCGCCTGCGGGCGCAGGCGCTCCAGCAGCCGCGGCAGGCCGGCGTCGTCGCTGCCGTGATGGGGGACCTTGAGCACCTCGACGGCCGGCAGCTCGAGCCCCGCGAGGACGTTGGACTCCGCGTCGGCCGTCAGCAGCACGTCGAAGGATCCGTCGCGCACGTGCAGGACGGTCGCGCGGTCGTTGGGCTCGGCGCCCGGTGGCGCGGCCGGCTCGCGGCGCGGCCACAGGACGCGCAGCTCGAGGTCGGCCGCGCGCAGGACCTGCCCGCTGTCGGAGGACACGCGCCGCACCCCGCGGGCGGCCGCAAGGCCGCGCACGCGGCCGCCGGCGCCCTCCTCCTCGCCGTCGAGCACCAGGTCGACCGGCAGCGCAGCGAGCACGTCCCCGGCCGCGCCGCCGTGGTCGGCCGCGTCATGCGTCACGACGAGCACGTCGAGGCGGCGCACGCCGGCGTCGCGCAGCCGCGCCAGCACGGGGGCGCCGGGCGGGCCGGTGTCGACGAGGATCGCGACGCCGCGGCGCTGGATGAGCGTCGCGTCGCCCTGCCCGACGTCGAGGAACGAGATCGTCAGGTCGCTCGGCGCTGCGCCGCCGCCGCCGACCGCGAGCGCCGTGCCCGTCCCGATCGCGCCCGCCGCCAGCAGCGCGAGCGCGCCGCGGCGGCGGCCGCGCGGCAGCCGTCGCCACGCGAGCCACGCCCCGGCCGCGGTGACGTAGATCGCGAGCACGCCGGCGGCGCCCGGCGACGGGACGGCGATCTCGGCGAAGCGCAGCGCCGCCGCGCCGTCGGCGAGCCAGGTGAGGTATCCGAGCGGCAGCGCGGCGAGCGCTGCGACGGGCGCGGCGAGCGCCGGCGCGACCTGGCCGAGCGCCGCCGCGATCGTGCCCAGCCACATGACGGGCGCGACCGCGGGGGCGGCCAGCAGGTTGGCCGGGAGCGAGACGACCGAGAGGCGCTCGAAGTGCAGCGCGATCAGCGGCGCCGTGCCGAGCGTCGCCGCCGCGGTTACGGCGAGCGCCTCGGCCAGCGCGCGCGGCGCGCCGGCGGCTGCCAGGCGCGCGCGCAGGCCCGGCACGAGTGCGAGCATCGCGACCACCGCCGCGAAGCTCAGCTGCCAGCCCGCATCCGCCGCCGAGCGCGGATTCCAGGCGAGCGTCACGGCGGCGGCGAGCAGCAGCGCGTACCAGCGCGACGCGGGCCTCCCCGCGAGTGCCGCGACGAGCCCGGCGATCCCCATGACGGCCGCGCGCTGGATCGACGGGCCGCCGCCGGCGAGCGGGACGTACGCGGCGACGAGCGCGATCGCCAGCCACAGCCGGCCGCTGAGGCCGAGTCCCGCCGCCGCGCCCGCGGCCAGGACGAGCGCGGCGAGCAGCATGACGTTCGCGCCGCTGGCCGCGACGAGGTGCGCCAGTCCGGTCGCGCGGAAGTCCTCGCGCACGTCGTCGGCCAGCGCCGCATCCTGGCCGAGCACCATGCCGCGTGCGAGCCCGCCCTGCGGCGGCGGCAACCCGCCCGCGAGCGACCGCTCGCTGCGCGCGCGCACGGCGTCCAGCGCGCCGGACAGGCCGCCGCGCCGGTCGCGCGTCGCCTGGACCGCGCCGGCCAGCAGGACCGCATGCGCGCCGCGGCGGCGCTCGTGTGCCTCGCGCGCGTCCAGCGGCGCCAGCCGTCCCGCCACCTGCAGCACGGCACCCGGCGCGCTGCGCGCCGGCCAGCGCACCCGTGCCGGCGCCTTCAGCAGCACCCGCTCGCCGCGAAGCCGCACGGCTGCGACGCGCGTGCCGAACGCGCGCGTGCGCGGGTGCTCGAGCAGCGTCACCCGGTCGGCGAGCTCGCCGCGGGCGAGCGCGCTGCGATCGAGCGCCGCCAGCCGCGCGTCGGCAAGCGCGGCGCCGCCGAGCAGCGCCGCGAGCGCGCCGAGCACGAGCGCCGCCTCGCGGACGGCGACGAGCACCAGCGCGACCGCCGCGGCCAGCGCCGCGGGCGTCGACGGGCCCGTGAGCAGGCCGCCGACGAGCGCGACGAGCAGCAGATGGCGCGGATGGGCGCCGAGCACCCCGCGCAGGCGCTCCACCCGCGCGCTCACGTCAGACCGTCACGAGCGGCGTCAGCGCCGCGAGCCGCTTCGCGCCGATCCCGGGCACCTCCCCGAGCTCCTCGACGCGCGTGAACCCGCCGTGCTGCTCACGGTAGTCGAGGATGCGCTGCGCGATCCCGGGGCCCACGCCATCCAGCGTGTCGAGCTGCTCGAGCGTGGCCGTGTTGAGGTTCAGCGGCGGCGCGGCCGCGCCGCCGGCGGCCGCGGCGGCGTGCGCCGCCGGCGCGGCCCCGGGCTCAGTGGTGGGCGCGCGCTCGGGCACGAGGACCTGGCGCCCGTCCTCGAGCTTCGCGGCGAGGTTCACCGCGGCCAGATCGGCCCGTCCGCGCGGCCCGCCGGCTCGCCGCAGCGCGTCGTCGACGCGCGCTCCCGGCGCCAGCCGGTAGACGCCGGGCCGCCGCACCGCCCCGGCGACGTGCACGGTGACGCGCCCGCCACCGGCGCGGTCGATCCGCACGGCCGCGCCGTCGCCCGCCGGACGCGACGGCGCCGCCGTGCTGCCGCCGGAGCGCCGGTCCGCGCCGTCGGCCGGCGCGGAGGATGCCTGCGCGAGCACGTAGCGCGCGCCGAGCAGGCATACGACGAGGCCGAGCGCGACATAGAGCGGCAGCCGCGAGCGATCGAGGTCGGGCACGTCTCGAGGCTAAGCAGCGACCCGCGCCGGCGGGCACGCACGATGTGACGATTCAGCGCGGAACCTGCGGCGACACCGCGTCCGGGGCCCTCACGTCCCCCACGGATACGTGTCGGGCAGCTCGCCGCGCTCCCAGCCGCTCGTCGGCTCCAGCGGCGCCACCGCGTGCGTCTCGTCCAGATGGATCACGACGTCGAACTGCTCGCCGGCGCGCGCGTTGAAGTAGTGCGAGACGAGCTCGGTCTCCGGCCGGTAGACGACGCCGATCGCGCGCTGCAGCGCGCTGCCCTCCAGCGCCTGCGCATCGACCATGAACACCGGCTCCCGCAGCTCGTGGAAGACGTCCTCCCAGCTGCCCGGCCGCGCCGGGCGCACGCGCTTGCGCTCGCCCTCCGCCCCCCACTCCGACGCGGCCGTCACGCTGCCGGCGTACGTCGTGAAGCCGATGATGAGCGCCCGCACACCGTGACGCTCGCGCATGAGCTGGCCGACGCTCAGCTGCCCGAGCTCGGTCATCTCCGTCGCCCGCGCGTCGCCGACGTGCGTGTTGTGCTCCCACACGACGGCCTTCGCCTCGGGGTCGCGCCGGCGCGCGTGCGCGACCAGCTCCTCGAGCGTCTGCGCCATGTGCCGGTCGCGCAGGTTCCAGCTGTCCTGGCCGGCGCGGAAGACCGCACGGTAGTGGCGCTCGGCCTCGACGACGAGGCGCGCGTTCTGCTCGACGTAGAAGCGCCGGTCCTCGTCGAGCTCGCCGTCGTCGGGGACCGCTGCTGCGGCCAGCGCGCGCAGCTCGAGGAGCTGCGCGACGGCGTCGCGCTCGCACGGCTCGGCTCCCCCGAGCCCGGTCTCGCGCCCGTAGGCGCGCGCGTCGCGTCCGAACTGCCCGAAGCAGGCGTAGCGCTCGCGCGCGCGGCCGGCCGCGGCCGGGTCCACGTCGTCGAGATACCGCACGACCTCCTCCATCGCGGTGTAGATCGCGTACAGGTCCAGGCCGTAGAAGCCGACCTTGCGCGCACCGGCGGGCAGGCTGTCGTTGTACGCGCGCAGCCACGCGACGAACTCCGCGACCTCCGTGTTGCGCCACATCCAGCGCGGAAAGCGGCAGAAGTCCGACAGCGCCGCTGCGGCGCCCGCGTCCGCGCCCGCCCCGCGGACGAAGCGGTTGACCCGGTAGGCATCGGGCCAGTCCGCCTCGACGGCGACGACCGAGAAACCCTCCTCCTCGATGAGGCGCCTCGTGATCTGCGCCCGCTCGCGGTAGAACTCGCGCGTCCCGTGCGAAGCCTCGCCGAGCAGGACGTAGTCGGCCTCGCGCGCGCGCCGCACGATCGGGTCGTAGTCGCCCGGCGCGCCCGTCAGCGCGACCACGCTGCGCGGCGGGCGGTCCGCCGGCGGCCGGCTGTGTGCGAGACGATCGCGCACCTCGCACTTCCGAGTTACCGAGATCCGC
>DATMJM010000045.1:0-9156 GCA_035553935.1 Solirubrobacteraceae bacterium | reverse complement strand
GGGCAGCTCGGGCTCGTCGCGCTTGACCCGCGAGCGGTTGAGCTCGACGAGCGACCGCGTCTTGGCCAGCGACATGATCGAGTAGCGCTGCTCCATCTCGCGGACGAGGTTCTGCAGCGCGTTGGCGGCCATCCGCGGGCTCGTGATGACCGGGGTGAGCAGGTGCGGGATCGACTCGTAGTGGTTGAGCTCGACCTGCTTGGGGTCGATCAGCACGAGCCGCAGGTCGTGCGGCGTGGCCCGCAGCAGGACGCTCGAGAGCATGGCGTTGATGCAGGCCGACTTGCCGGCGCCGGTCGTGCCGGCGACGAGCAGGTGCGGCATCTTCGCGATGTCCGCGCCGATCGCCTTGCCCGCGACGTCCTTGCCGAGCCAGATCGTCAGCGGCGACCAGCCCGCCGGCGCCTCCTGGTTGACGTCGCCGAGCTGCACGACGCGCCGGCGCGCGTTGGGCACCTCGACGCCGACCGCGGTCTTGCCGGGGATCGGGGCGAGGATCCGGATCTCGGTCGCGGCGAGCGCGTACGCGAGGTCGTCCTTGAGCTGGGCGACCTTGCTCATCTTGATGCCCGGCGCCAGGCGAAGCTCGAAGCGCGTGATGTGCGGCCCCGCGACCGTGCCGACGATCTTCGCCTCGACGCCGAAGTGCCCGAGCGCCTCGATCAGCCGCCCGGCGGTCTTCTCCTGCCCGGCGGTGTCCGGACGCGATTGCTCGGCGGAGGAGCGCTTGAGCAGGTCGGCGCTCGGCAGCCGCCACTGGAACCCCGGGTCGTCGGTGACCGACCCGCGCAGGCGGCCCTGCGGCGTGAGGTCGGCCGGACCCACGGCCGGTTGCGCGGCGGGCACGACCGCCGTCGCGTCGGAGCCGCCGTCGTGCTCGTAGTCGTCGGTCTCGGGCTCGGGCTCGGGCTTGACCGGCGCATCGTCCTCGCCGGCGTCCTGCGGCACGGGCTCGCCGAAGATGTCGGGAAAGCGCGACGCGCCCGACCAGAAGCCATCGGGCCCCGACCTGACGGTGGCGTCGTTGCCGGGCGCCTCGACATGCGTCGCGCGCACGACCACCTCGCTGGCGGCCGGCTCGGGCGAATGGTACGGCGCGGGCTCGGGCTCCCCCGGCTCGGGTACAGGCGCGGCGTGCGGTGCGCGACGCGGGCGCGCGGGGACAGCGCGGCCGAGCAGGCGCGTCGTGTCGGCGAGCCCCGAGCCGGTCGCCCGCAGGACGCCCGCCACCGAGGCGCCGGTCAGCAGCAGGACTCCCGCGACGAGCAGGAACACGGCAAGGATGTGGGCGCCGATCGTCGAGGCCGCGGTGGCGACGCAATACAGCAGCGCTTCGCCGGTGATCCCGCCGCGCTGCTCGAAGAACGCCTCGTCCCAGTAGCCGGAGCGCACGCCGTCCGGTCCGAGGCCGAACGTGCCGGCGGCGAGCATCAACGTCAGCGCGGCGAACAGGCACAGCGCGCCGGAGCGAAACGGCCGCACCGCCGGCAGCACCGGGCGCAGGACGAGGATCGTCCCTGCCGCGGCGACGGCGACGGGCACCGCGTGGGAGACCTCCCCCACGAGGTAGGCGAGCGCGTCCTTCGCCGCATGGCCGGCCGCTCCGCCGTCCCAGCCGAGGTACAGGGGAAACGCGAGGAAGACGCCGAGCGCGACGAGCCCCAGCCCGATGAGGTCCAGGTGGCGCTGCTCGAGGGCCGGCAGCCCGAGCGCGCCCAGCGACGAGCGCCGCGCGCGGGCGCGCGGCTTGCTCTTGGCCGGCGAGCGGCGAGGTGCGGGCTTGCGGGCTGTGGCCATGATCCGCCGCCGTCATGTTCGACGGCGACCGCGGGCGCTCCTGCACGCCGGCTTGCACCGTGCGTCGGCACGCGCCTGCCGCTTACCATCCGTTCGGCGCGGCCCTACCCTGATGAGGTCATGTCGGAGCGCCCGCCACGCGTCCTGGTCGTCGAGGACGACCAGGAGATCGCCCAGGTCCTGCTGCGCTCCCTGCGGATGGAGGGCTACGAGGCGCGCGCGAGCTACGACGGCGAGGCGGCGCTCGCCGACGCGCGCGAGTTCAGCCCGGACCTCGTCGTCCTCGACCTCGGCCTGCCCAAGCTCGACGGCATCGACGTCGCCCGCTCGCTGCGCAAGGACGGCGGCGACGTGCCGATCCTCATGCTCACCGCGCGCGATGCGGTCGACGCGCGCGTCGAGGGCCTCGACGCCGGTGCCGACGACTACCTCGTCAAGCCGTTCGAGCGCCAGGAGCTGCTCGCCCGGCTGCGCGCGCTGCTGCGCCGCCGGCCGCCGCGCGGCAGCGCCTCGCTCGTCGTCGGCGACCTGCAGCTCAATCCCGACACCCACGAGGTGCGCCGCGCGGAGCGCGAGATCGAGCTCACGCAGCGCGAGTTCGAGCTCCTGGAGTACCTCATGCGAAACGAGCGTATCGTCGTGCCCCGGCAGCGCCTTCTGGAAGAGGTCTGGGGCTACGATCCATTCGCGACGACGAACACGATCGAGGTCTTCGTATCGAACCTTCGAAGGAAGCTGGAAGCGGGCGATGAGCCGCGTCTCCTCCATACGATCCGCGGCGCAGGCTACGTTCTCCGCGCCTAGGCAGTTTCCGATCCGCTGGCGACTGGCCGGCGGCTCGGCGCTCCTGACGCTCGTGATCCTCTGCGGCTTCGCCGGCGCGGTCGGCGGCCTGACGTCGCAGCGCCTGCACCAGGACTTCGAGCGCGAGGTGCGCGATGCGGCCAACCTCCTGCAGGCGAAGATCACGTACAACGCGCTCGTTCCGACGGCGCTGGGCAACTACGAGCTCGACGGCTTCGAGCCCGACCTCGCGCTCTACGAGGACGGCTCGACGGTCGTGCGGATCGTCAGCCGCGAGGGGATCCTGCTCAAGAGCACCGAGCACACGAAGGACTTCGGCCCACCGCAGCTCAAGCGCATCGTCGAGGACGGCTACCTCGTCGAGACGCGCGAGCTCAACCGGCCGCCGGGCGAGATCGTCTCGCTGCCGCTGTTCTTGCAGTACGCCCGCCCGCTGAGCACCGTCGACGCGACGGTCGGGCGTCTGCGCCTGTTCCTCATCGTCGGCGTCCTGAGCGGCGCCGGCCTCGCGCTGCTGGCGGGCCTCATGGTGGCGCGGCGCGCGATGACGCCGATCGCCGAGCTGACGGCGACGGCGCGCAAGATCGAGCAGACCCGCGATCCCGCCGAGCGGATCCCCGTCGTCGAGGCCGATGACGAGGTCGCGGAGCTTGCCCGCACGCTTGACGGGATGCTCCACGCGCTGGACACCTCGCGCGCGGAGACCGAGGACGCGCTGCGGCGCCAGCGCGAGTTCGTCGCCGATGCCTCGCACGAGCTGCGCACGCCGCTGACGAGCGTGCTCGCCAACCTCGAGCTGCTCGCCGAGAGCCTCGAGGGCGAGCAGGAGGAGGCCGCCAACTCGGCGCTGCGCTCGTCGCGCCGCATGCGCCGGCTCGTCGCCGACCTGCTGCTGCTCGCGCGCCACGACGCCGCCCGCCAGGCGCCGCACACGCCGACGGACCTCGGCCAGGTGCTCGTCGAGGCCGCCGCCGAGGTCGGCGTCATCGCCGGCGATCACGAGGTGTCGATCGACACGACGCGGGCGATGGTCGACGGCGCGCGCGACGAGCTGCACCGGCTGACGCTGAACCTCATGGAGAACGCGATCCGCCACACGCCACCCGGCACGCGCGTGCGCGCGGCGGTCGCGCGGGTCGACGGTCGCGTGCGCCTGTCGGTGGAGGACGACGGGCCGGGGATCCCCCTCGAGCTCAAGGAACGCGTCTTCGAGCGCTTCGTGCGCGGCGTCGGCGACCGCGGTGGCTCGTCTGGCCTGGGGCTGTCGATCGTGCACGCCGTCGCGCGGTCGCACGGCGGCACCGTGAGGATCGAGTCGCCGACGAGCAACGGGTCGGGCCGCGCGCGCGGCACGCGCTTCGTCGTCGTCCTGCCGCAGTCGCGCAGCGCGCGCGCGCCGGTCGCGGCCGCGCCCGCCGGCTGAAGATCGCGCAGCCGATGCCGATCACAGCGGCATGGCACCGCCCACGCAGGCCCCGGCAGCGCGGCCCGCAGCGCGGCCGGCGCCGGTCGTCTCGCGCCGTCCCGTGCTGGACCGCACGCTGCGGACGGTCGGCTTCGAGCTCATCTTCAGCGACGGCGCGGCGGGCACGGAGACGTGGCAGGGCGAGCTGAGCTCGCACCGCCACCCCGTCTACCTCAGCGTCACGCCTCAGTACCTGCTCGAGCGCGAGCCGCTGCCGCTCGACCCCGCCGGCGTGGTCCTCGAGCTCGCCCGCGTGCCCGCTGTCGACGATCGCCTGGTCGAGCGGGTCGCCGTCCTGCGCGAGCGCGGCTTTCAGATCGTGCTCGACGACTTCAGCCGCGATCCCGCGCTTTGCCCGCTGCTGGCCCACGCGGACATCGTGAAGCTCGACGTCGTGCGCCTCGGGTACCACGAGACGCTCGCCGAGATCGAGCGCCTGCGCGACGCGGGCGTGCGCGTGCTCGCCGAGGGGATCGACGGCGAGGACGTCTTCGAGGTCTTCCGCGACGCCGGCGCGGCGCTGTTCCAGGGCCTGTTCTACGAGCGCCCGAACCTCGTCGCGGGCGCGGCGCTGCCGGTCGGCCACGGCGCCGCGCTCGCCGCGCTCGCCGCGCTGCACGAGCTGCAGAGCA
Organism: Solirubrobacteraceae bacterium; assembly: GCA_035553935.1. Classification (GTDB taxonomy): domain Bacteria; phylum Actinomycetota; class Thermoleophilia; order Solirubrobacterales; family Solirubrobacteraceae; genus CADCVQ01. The sequence goes on along the minus strand of DATMJM010000045.1, from coordinate 4,458 downwards.
AGGGCGCCGACTTCGACGCGCTCGAGGCGATCATCCGCTGCGACGTCGCGCTGAGCTACCGCCTGCTGCGTCACGTCAACTCGGCGTTCTTCGGACTGCAGCGGACGGTCGGCTCGGTCCGCGAGGCGCTTGCGCTGCTCGGCACGCGCGCTGTGCGCCAGTGGGCCGTCGCGCTCGTCCTCAGCGGACTCGAGCACCGTCCGCACGCGCTGCTCTCGACGGCCCTCGTCCGCGCGCGCACCTGCGAGCTCGTGCTCGCGCCATACGACCGCGAGAGCGCGAGCCACGGCTTCACCGCCGGCATGTTCTCGCTGCTAGACGCCGTGCTCGGCGTCCCGATGCACGACATCCTCGCCGAGCTGCCGCTCGCGGCCGAGGTCGAGGCCGCGATCACGCGCCACGAGGGCGGCGCCGGCAAGGCGCTCGCCAAGACGATCGCCTACGAGCGCGGGGAGTTCGATGCTCCCGCCCTCGCGGGGCATGCCCGCAACGCGCTGACGATCGCCTACAGCGACGCGGTGCAGTGGGCCGACGCGCTGCTGTAGGAGACTGCCGTGGATGACGCGAGCGGCAGTGACCGACGGCGTCGACCGCGAGACCGCGCAGGAGCTCGCCGACGCGTTTCGTGCCTTCGACGACGATGACGCCGCACCGCGGTTCGCGGACGGCGAAGGCCGCGACGATGCGACCTAGCGCCGCGGCGGCCGCGGCTTCGATCGTGCTCGCCGCGGTGGCGGCATCCGCACGGCCGGCCGCACCGGCCGCACCGGCCGGCGAGGGCGGCGAGCCGCGCCGGCAGGCCGCCAATACGAGCTTCCGCGCGGCGCTGATCAGCGCCTGCTTGCGCGCCGAGCGGCCGGCGCGTGTCCGTGCGCTCGCGTTCGACGGCTCGCGGCTGCCGGCGAGCGTCGCCGCCGGCCACGAGCCCGGGTCGCGGCCGCGCTGCGGGCGCCGCGAGCTGCGGGTGCTGCGCTTCGAGGCGCTGCGGATCGGCGGCGAGCGGACCTACGTGCGGCGCGGCGGCTGCGCGCTGCCGTGCGTCGTGCGCCAGGCGACGGTGCACGTGCCGGCGCGCGCGTTCGCCCACCGCGTGCGCCTGCTGCCGCGCACGGCGCGCAACGGCAACGGCGAGCCGGTGAGCGGGTGTGCGCAGCGCGCGCGCAACGCGCCGCAGTCAGCCGGACGCGAGCTGCGACGGATGTACTACAAGACACCCGCCGAGCTGCGCGCGCGGCGCAACGCCGGCCGCTCCGGCGGGATCGGCGCGAGCTGGTCGAACTACGGCGATCCCGGCGCGACCTATCGCTCGCCGGCCGGCCGGCGAGCGCACTACAACTACCTGCTGTGGAACCTCCCGCGCATGGAGCGCGGCCTGCTGCCGGGCGGCGGCATCGTGCGGGCGATCCTGCGCGCCGGCCGGCCGCTGCTGCTGTGCGCCGGGCAGCGGCTCACGCTGCCGGCGTTCGACCGTGCGGGAGCCGCGAACGGCGAGGTCGTCTTCGGCTACGCACGCGTGCGCGGCGCGTCGGGCCGCGGCCGCGGGTCCTATGCGATCCACGGCTGGGTGCTGCTCGGCTACCGCTACCTCGATCGCCCGTTCGTCTGGACCGTTCGCAGGTCGTCTCCGGCGTCGTCTCCACCGACCCCGCCGGCCGGCGCGCTTTTGCGCCCGCTCGGCGGGGGTGGCCCTGCACGTCGACACTGAACATCGAGCGTGGCCGCGCGCCGCTGCTGAAGGATAGGAATTCGTCTAGGAGTGCTTGCGGGTGCTTGCGCCGTATGTCACCGTCGTTGCGGGTGAAACGCGCCCGCAGTTCGTTATGCGGCTCAGGACGGCCGCGATACTCCGTCAGACGCCCGGGGCTTCGATGCGTCTGACCTGCTGGATTGAGAGGCCACTGTGATCACCAGCCATAGCTCGACCACGGAGGCGTCGTCCGCGGAGGGCACCGGACCGCAGCCTGAGGCGCGCGCAGCGGCTCGGCTTCGGGCCGCACGCGTACGCGACAGCCACGCCCAGAGCGCGGCGATCGACCGACGCGTCAGCGAGGGCATGCTTGCCGCGGCCGTGCGCGAGCTGCGCACGCGGCGTCGCCGGATCCCGCGCTAGGCAGGGTCAGCGGGCGCCGCGCGCAGCCGGCGCGACGCCCGCGGTGGGGGAATCCGTCGGTAACCCGTGCGCTGTGCGTGAGGGCCGGGTAGCCACGTCCTTTGACCACCTCGACGAACGGAGGGACAACCGTGGAGCTGTCCGCCAAGCCGCACGCGAGCGGAAAGGTCAAGCCAGGCGACGTCACCCAGCGCGTCGGCGCCGAAGCGATCGAGGCGCGCGGGGTCGATGTGCAGCAGCTCGTGGAGAAGCTCATCGACGCCGCCGGCGCCGAGTTCACGACGTACTACTACTACACGATCCTGCGCATGTACCTCGCGGGGCACGAGGACTACAAGGAGATCTGTGAGGACGCGCGCCTCGAGGACCGGGCGCATTTCGAGCTCATCACGCCGCGCATCTACGAGCTCGGCGGGTCGATCCCGTACGACATCCGCGCGTTCGCCGACCGGGCCGGTTGCCCGGACGCCTACCTGCCGGGCACCGACAACGGCAAGCGCGAGCCATCGGCGGACGGAGCCGGACCCACCGCCGCGCAGATCCTCGAGGTCCTGCTCGAGGCCGAGCGTTGCGCGATCCGCACCTGGTCGGAGGTCTGCGACCTGACGTTCGGCAAGGACCCGCGCACGTACGACATGGCCGCGCGGATCCTCAATGAGGAGGTCGAGCACGAGGCGTGGTTCATCGAGCTGCTGTCCAAGGAGCGTGACAACCAGATCCGCCCATCCGGCCACTTCCGCCGCGGCGCGCCAGGCGAGGCCCCCTATTCGAAGAACGCTGGCTTCTACAACCCGTAGCTTCAAGGTCGAGTTCGAGCTGCCGGACGGCAGCACCCGTGCGGTCGCATGCGGCGTCGACGAGCACGTCCTCGACGCCGCCCGCCGCGCAGGGCTTCGCCTCCCCAGCCTCTGCGAGCAGGGCTGGGATCTCGCGTGCGCCGCGGGCGTGCTGGAGGGCCGGCTCGATCACGCCGACGCCCGGCGGTACTACGACGCCGACGAGGAGGCCGGCTTCGCGCTGCCCTGCACCGCCAAGCCGCTGAGCGACTTGCGCCTGCGCACGCATCAGACCCGCGCGATGCGGGCGCACCGCCACGGCCGCGGGCTACCGGCCCCAGGAGGAACCTGAGGCCACGAACAGCCGCGAGCCGGCGATGCGACGTGCTTGAGATGAGACGGCTCAGTGGCCGACGGGCCTCTTGGCCGCCCTTCCGACGCGACGAGCAAGCCTCCTCGGGCGACAGCGCCGGCCATCGCGGTCGAGATGGTTCTCGGCGAGACCGCCCACGCGCGCGCGGGCGGGACGAACGGGCCGCTACACCTCGACGACGACCGGCAGCACCATCGGCCGGCGTCTGATGCGGTCGTAGACGAATGCGGCGAGGTCGTCGTGGAGGATCTCCTGCAACAGGTCGATCTCGCGGATCTCCTCGCCGGCGGCACGGTCCAGCGAGCTCTCCACGCAGTCGCGCAGCGCGTCGAGCAGCTTGTCGGCCTCACCGGCGTACGGCACGCCGCGGAAGATCACCTCGGGCTCGGCGACCGACGATCCGTCCTGCTCGGAGATCGTCGCCACGACCACGAAGATGCCGTCCGCCGACAACATGCGGCGGTCGCGCAACGCCACGTCCGTGACGTCGCCGATGTCGACCCCGTCGACGAAGATCATCCCCGACTGCTCCTTGTCGGCCCAGCGCGCGCCCTTCGCCGTGAGCTCGAGCGGCAGCCCGTTCTCGCCCTTGAAGATGTTCTCCGGCGCGACGCCGACCGCCTCGGCGAGCTGCGAGTGCAGGTAGATGCGCTTGTGGTCGCCGTGGAACGGCATGACGTAGCGCGGCTTCGTGAGGTTCAGCATGAGCTTGATCTCCTCCGCGTAGCCGTGGCCGGAGGCGTGGATCGGCGCGTCCTTGGTCGTGATGACGTCGCAGCCGATGTGGTACAGGCGGTCGATCGTCTCGTTGACCGCGCGCTCGTTGCCCGGGATCGGCGTCGCGCTGAAGACGACGGTGTCGCCGGCGTGCAGCTCGACCTGCGGGTGGTCGCGGTGCGCCATCCGGCGCAGCGCGCTGAGCGGCTCCCCCTGTGACCCCGTCGACACGATGACGACGCGGTGGTCGGGGAAGTTCTGGATCTCGCGCGGGCCGATGACGATGCCCTCGGGCATCGTGATGTGGCCCAGCGAGCGGCCGATGTTCGAGTTCTTGCGCATCGAGCGCCCGACGAGGCAGACCTTGCGGCCTAGGACGGCCGCGGCGTCGACGACCTGCTGCACGCGGTGGATGTTCGACGCGAACGACGTCACGACGATGCGTCCCTTGCAGCGGCTGAAGACGTCGAGCAGGTTCGGCC
>DATMJM010000044.1:0-4117 GCA_035553935.1 Solirubrobacteraceae bacterium | reverse complement strand
ACGCTGCCGTTGCCGTCGGTCTGGCGCGACCCGTTGCCGGAGTCCAGGCCATAGTGGTGGTACAGCGCCTCGACCTGCTGCTGGCTCGGCTCGGCGTCGGGATCGATCTCCGGCGCGTTGCTGATGACGTCCTTGTGCACGTGGATCTTGACGCCGTCCTTCTCGAAGCGCGCTCGGGTCAGCGGCACGAGCGTCGTGTGACCCTTCAGACGCCCGACCTTGACGAGGCCCCACTCGGGACGCCCCGTCTCCTCGACGAGGAAGACCTCTTCGATCTTCCCGATCTTCGCTCCGTCACGGTCGAGGACCGTCTGGCCCTCCCAGGCAACCATCAGGGGGCACCAGTGCCCGGCGTACCGGGGTCGGAGAGCGAGGGCTCAGGCGGCGTCGGGGTGCCGGGCGCCGGCGTCGGGGGCTCGGGTGCGGTCGCGCCCGGCTGCGGTGCGGCCTGCTCCTCGTCGGAGCCCAGCGACGCCTTGACGACGCGGCCGGCGGCGAAGCCCGCGGCTGCGCCGACGGCGGCGGCCGCTGCCGGATTGTCGCTGGCCGCCTGCTGGGCGGCGCGGACGAGCTTCTCGCCGTCGGCCTGCTCGAGGTACTCGCCGGCGCTCTTGACCTTCTCCGCGGCCTGCTCGGCGACGCGTGCGGCGCCGTCCTTGCCCTGGCTGCGCAGCTCGCCGGCGACGCCCTCGAGGGCCTCGCCCTGCGAGCCGATCTGCTGGCCGACCTGCGTCGACTTCTCGTCGACCTGCGCGGCGGCCCGGTCCTTCGCCTGGTCGGCGGCGGCCTGGGCCTGGTCCCTGGCCTGCCCGGCCACCTCGCGCGCCTTCTCCTTGGCGGGAGCGGCGGCCTCCTGCGCCCTGTCCTTCATCTCTGCGGCCTTGCCCTGCCCCTCGTCCTGTGGCGGCCGAGCACCGACGGGCGGCTCGGTGATCATCTCCTGCGGCGGGCCGGACTCCACCCTCAAATTCTGCTCTGACATGCGGCAGAGCCTCCTTCCGGATCCGCGGGCTCGTCCGACGCCCGCTGTTGAAGACAACGATCTGGTCCCGCGCTACCCGCGTACGCAGAACCGCGTTCACCCGACCGCAGCTTCTGGCGCGTATACACTCGGTATTAGATTGAACTCAGTGAATTAGGCGAGACAGATCGCGTTACCCCTATACCAGTGGGCATCCATCAGCCACCGCCGGCCGCGCCACGCCAGCACGGGAAGGCGCGCCCGCGCTCGCGCGCGAGGCGTAGCATCTGTGGCGTTCTGCCCGGCGCCCAGGAGGCACGTGATGTCGAAGCTCATCCGCATGGATCACACCGGTCACTCGACGCTCGCGGAGTGGACTGCCGACGATCGGCCCGCCGTCGACGCGGCCGTGAGGGCATTGCGCGAGGAGCTCGAGCGCGGCTACCTCGCGACGGTCACCGCCGGGCCAGGTCGTGCCGAGCAGGTGCACGAGCTGCCGCTCGATGCCGACCTCGTGATCTTGCGCCTGCCGATCGCCGGCGGCTGAGCAGCACCAGCCGATGGCCGTCGTCGAGGTCCTTCCCGAGGCCGAGGCGCTGCACTGGCGCCCCCGTGTCGACGCGGCACGCCTGCGCGACCAGGGCCGCCTGTGGACGCTCAGCGCGGCGTTCCACGTCGTCCCGTTCCTGGCCACCGCCGCCCTGCTCATGTGGGCGCAGCCGCTCGCGCTGCCGGTCGCGCTCGCGTGCGTCGCGCACGCCTGGATCATCCCGGAGCTGTACGCCCAGCGCGGGGCGAACGTCCTGCGCCCGCGCCCGCGCAAGGCCGCGGGGCCCGAGCAGCGCTCCGTCGGGCTGCTCGGCGATCTCGTCGGCCACGAGGCGCGCGAGCTGCACGCCCGCACCGGGCTCGTGCTCGAGCCCGGGCGGCTGGGGACCTGGCTCGTGGGAGAGGCCGGCGCGGTGCTCCTGCACGGGCGCCGCGGGCGGGCCTACTGCTACTGCATCAAGGTCGCCGCGCACCACCCGGCGGCCGCCGACCTGCCGTCCGGCGACCGGATCGCGCACCTGCTGCTGGCGCTGCGCAGCGACGAGCAGGGCTTCGCGACCGTCGCCAACCTGTCGTTCTCCGGCGCCCGCTGGCGCCTGCGGCGGCGCATGGGCGCGCAGATGCGACCGGCGCTGGACGCAGCCGAGCGGTGGTCGGACAGCGCGTCGAGCCACGGCGGCTGAATCTCCGACAGCCGTCCGATGCCGGCGGGCGCGGCGCACGCGACGATGCTCCGCATGTCTGCCACCCCCGACCTGACCCGCCGCGCCCTCGTCGAGGTCGCCGCCCGCCACGCCGCCGTTCCGAAGCACCCCGTCGTCCGCCGCTACCGGCTGGCGCGGGTCTTGCTGTTCACCCGGCCGGACCCCGCTCAGGATCGCTTCGCGCACCTGCGCCGAAGCTACGACTGACGGCCCAACCTGCCGGGTGATCATCCCGCGCGCGCGCCCGCTGCCCGGGCGGTACGCTTGACCGATGTCGTCCTCGACCCAGCCAAGCGGTGCCTCCCTCGGCAAGCGGGCGCTCGCGCTCGTCGTCCTGCTCGTCGCCGCATGGATCCTCTTCAAGTTCGTCGTCGGCGTCGTCACGGCCGTCGCCACCGTCGTCGTCATCGTGCTCGCGATCGTCGCGGTGATCTGGGCGATCCGGGTCCTCTGACCCGCGCGCACGATGGCGGGAGGCGCATACGTCGTCATCGCGCTGAGCTTCGGGCTCGCGACCGGGATCGTGGGCAAGATCAAGGGCAGCTCGTTCTTCATCTGGTTCATCGTGGGGCTCGTGGTGCCGGTCATCGGGCTGATCACCGCGATCGTCTATCGCTCCGAGCACGACGAGCTGCGCCGCCAGTGCCCGACCTGCGGGCGCATCTGCAAGCTGCATGACGCCGTGTGCGTGCGGTGCGGGACCGAGCTGGAGTTCCCCGACGTCGCGCTCGCGCCGGAGAGCAGGGCCTCCGCCGCCCGCTAATCTCCTGCTACCACGCCGGCCACCCGGGCCGGCGCGTTCTCATGCAGAGAGGAGGTCGTGATATGCGCGCGGTCGATGCCATCATGGAGTGCCTGAAGGCAGAGGGTGTCGAGGTCGTATTCGGCCTCCCCGGCGGTGCCAACCTTCCCACCTACGACGCCTTCGTCGACGCGGGGATCCGCCACGTCCTCGTGCGCCACGAGGCCGGCGGCGGCCACGCGGCCGAGGGCTACGCCAAGGCGACCGGCAAGGTCGGCGTGGCGTTCGCGACGTCGGGGCCCGGCGCCACGAACATCGTGACGCCGATCGTCGACGCGATGATGGACTCGGTGCCGACGGTGTTCATCACCGGCCAGGTGCGCACGGACCTGATCGGTACCGACGGCTTCCAGGAGACCGACACGCTCGGCATCACGATGCCGGTCGTCAAGCACTCCTTCCAGATCCGCTCGCCGCTCGAGATCCCGCGCGCCATCCACGAGGCGTTCCACCTCGCGCGGACCGGGCGCCCGGGGCCGGTCGTCGTCGACATCCCGGTCGACCTCAGCCGCGCCGAGATCCCCTACGGCCCGGCCACCGACCTGCACCTGCCGGGCTACCAGCCGACGACCGACGGCAACACGAAGCAGATCCGCCAGGCGGCCAAGGCGATGGCGTCGGCGCGCCGTCCCGTGATCTATGCCGGCGGCGGCGTCATCAACGCCAACGCGTCGCAGGAGCTCTTGGACTTCGCTACGAGCGACAGCTTCCCCGTCACGTGCACCCTCATGGGGCTCGGCGGCTTCCCGGCGCCGCACCCGCAGTGGCTGGGCATGCTCGGCATGCACGGCACCCGCACGGCGAACTACGCGATGGACGAGGCCGACCTCATCTGCTGCATCGGCGCGCGCTTCGACGACCGCATCACCGGCAAGCTGTCGGAGTTCGCGCCGAGCGCGAAGTTCATCCACATCGACATCGACCCGGCCGAGATCTCCAAGAACATCCCGGCCCACATCTGGTGCTGGCCGACGTCGGAGGTGACGATCGCGTTGCCGCCGGTCGCCTCATAGAGCGCCTGCACCATGTACTGCGGCTTGATCTCGCTGTCCGCCGAGTCCTCGTAGCGCAGCGGGTACTTCTCCTGCCAGCCGCGGATCT
>DATMJM010000043.1:0-2026 GCA_035553935.1 Solirubrobacteraceae bacterium | reverse complement strand
GGCGCCGGTGCCTCGCTCCTCGACGTACAGGTCGACGCCGTTGATGGCAAGCATGGAGTCGTGAGTTGGAGCCGGCGCGGTCATTGCAATCCCCCGATCGGTAGCTGGTGCCGCGACGCTACGCCGGTCGCGCGCCCGCCGCATCGGGAGATCTCCCCATCATCTTCGGGCACGCCGGTCCTCGACGAGGTCGTGCTCCATTGCGAACAGCGCAGCTCCGACCCGGGTCGAGACGCCGATCTTCACGTAGATGTGCTCGATGTGGTGACCCGCGGTCTTCTCGGTGATCGTCAGCGCACGGGCGATCTCCTTGCTCGTCCTGCCCTGCGCGACCAGCCGCAGCACCTCGACCTCCCGCTCACTCAGGCCGGCCGGGTACCCCTGGCGAACGTCGACCGGGAGCGTGCCGACGGCCTCGAGCACCGCGTCGACGGCGCGCTTCTCGAAGGCTCCGCAGCGCACCATCTCGGCGAGCTGCGCTCGCGCCTGCTGCGGAGCGAGCGCCGCTCGGTGGGGGCGCTCGTGGGTCATCGCGTCGTAGGCATCGGCGACGGCCAAAAGTCGCGCTCCGAGCGTGATAGCGGCGGCTTTGGATCCGCGGTGATAGCCCGAGCCGTCGAGCCGCTCGTGGTGCGCGCCGGCGATCGGTGCCAGCGCTGCCAGCACCCTCGCATGCTCGAGCACCCGCTCCGTGTAGTAGGGGTGCAGGCGAACGCGCTCGCGCTCGGCTGCGTTCAGCGCGGCCGGCTTCTCCCAGATGCCGTTGGGAACGGCGACGCGGCCGACGTCGTGCAGCAAGCCCGCCATGCGCACATGCGCGATCTCCTCGCGCGAACAGCCGATCGCATGCGCCGCCATAGCGGCGAGCTCGGCCACACGACGGGAATGGCCGTGCAAGAACGCGACCTTCACGTCGATGAACTCGCCGAACGCATCGGCGGTCCGGTCGAGGCCGGCGCCGTCGATCCTCGCGACCGGCTCGGGCTCGGATTCGATCACACGCTGCCACGCGTCAGGAACGTCCGCCACGGCGAGAAGCTGTGCCGGGTCGGCGAGGGCGGCGTCGACGACGGCCGTGTCGTGGCCCTTTCCGCGTCGACGGGTGAGGGCGTCGATCGCCGCCTGGCGATCGACCGCGTGCGCGATCGCGAGGAAATCCTGCGCGACGCGCACGATGCGCAGCGGACGGGAGATCTGCTCGCCGGCGGCCTTTCCCGGCAGCCCGCTTCCGTCCCAGCGCTCGGTCAGCTGCGCGAGCGCCTGCTCGACCTGCTCGGAAAGACCCAGCCGCCGGGCCAGGATCGTCGCGCCCTCGCACAGGTTTGCGGCCATGACCTCGGCGCGCGCCTTGCCGCCCGCCAGCATCCGGCCCCGCAGCCACACCCGCTCGGGCAGCGGGCGGTCGTCGGCGAACCGCCGCAGGAAGTGGCGCAGGTCCTCGGACGGCTCCGACATCGCGCCCAGCAGCTGAGCACCGCGCTGGAAGTGGATGTCGTCGCCGCCGGCCCACTCGGCGAAGAAGCCGGCCGCACCGGTGCAGCCAACGTGCGCCACCAGCGCCACGTAGTAGACATCCGCTCGCTCCTCGGCCGAGCACCCGAGCCGGTCAGCAAGCTCAAGCGCGGCAAGGCACACACCGAGCTCGTGCTGGAGCGGCTGCCCGAGACCGAGATCCGTCGCCAGCGACAACGCCGCCATCAGCTCCGCCAGCCGGATGCTCCCCGGAGAGTGCGCCCCCTCCATGTCGCGATTCTAGGTAGCCCAGAGGGAGTGCGATCGACTGAACGCCGCGGGAAGCAGATGTACCCGCCCTTTCCTCCTAGACGAGCTGCTCTACCTCGGTTCAAGCGGTTGTGCGGGCGGATGTGTCGGTGCTCGAGGTCTTTGCGAGCGTACGCGCAGCCGCCGATCCGAGCCGTGTCGTGCCGACCATGGCGCAGGTTCCGGTTGCTATCGCACCGCGAGGTTGGTAGGCAACGCTTTTCGCAGCCCCGGGGAGGAAATATGCAACGGACGGTGCGTGGTA
>DATMJM010000042.1:0-8615 GCA_035553935.1 Solirubrobacteraceae bacterium | reverse complement strand
CACCGGCGCACGCGCGAGGTCACCGCGAAAGCCGAAGCGGTCGCACAGCATGCTCGCGGTGATCTGGCGGCCGTCGCTCAGCGTCGCGACGCCCCTGACCGCCTCGAGCGACTCGAGCACACGCAGGTGGCCCGGGATCTCGGCGGTGTCCTGCGACAGGCGCCCGAGCCGCACCGTCGGGCCGCGCTCGATGCGGCCGGCATCCGGCGACAGGTCACCCGCCAGCAGCGACAGCAGTGTCGTCTTGCCCGAGCCGTTGACGCCGACGAGCGCGACACGGTCACCGGGCCCCAGCCGCCACGTGAGGTCGCGCAGCAGCGGCGGCTCGCCGCCGAACGCAAGGCGTATGGATTGCGCCTCGAGCACCTTGTCGCCCAGCCGTGCGATCGCGAAGCGCAGCAGCTCGGCCTTGTCGCGCGGCTCGGGCTCGTCGGCGATCAGCGCGTTCGCGGCGTCGATGCGGAACTTCGGCTTGCTCGTGCGGGCGGGCGGCCCACGGCGCAGCCACGCGAGCTCCTTGCGCAGCAGCCGCCGGCGACGTTTGTCGCGGCCGGCGGCCTGCCGGTCGCGCTCGGCACGGGCGAGCACGTATGCGGCGTATCCGCCCTCGTACCGGTGCACCGCCCCATCGGCGACCTCCCATGTCGCGGTGCAGACGGCATCGAGGAACCAGCGGTCGTGCGTGACGACGAGCAGGGTGCCCCTGCGCGCGGCGAGATGGCGCGCGAGCCAGTCGACCGCCTCGACGTCGAGGTGGTTCGTGGGCTCGTCGAGCAGCAGGAGCTCGGGACCGTCGAGCAGCAGGCGGGCGATCGCGATCCGCCGCCGCTCACCGCCCGACAGCATGCCGACCGGCGTGTCCATGCCTTCTGGGAAGCGGCGCAGCGAGACGCCGCCGAGCAGCCCGTCGAGCACCGCACGGAACGCGCTGTCGGCCGCCCATTCGTGGTCGGCGCGGCGGCCCACGAGCGCGTCGCGGATCGTCGCGAAGCCGCCGAGCTCGTCGCCCTGGGCCAGCAGCGCCAGCCCCAGGCCGCCGGCGCGCGCGACCTGCCCGCGATCCGTCGGCTCGCCGCCCGCGATGAGCCGCAGCAGCGTCGACTTGCCGTCGCCGTTGCGGCCGACGACGCCGATCCGGTCACCGGCGGCGATCCCGAGCGTGACGTCGTCGAGCACCGTCCGGCTGCCGTAGTCCCTGCCGGCGCACTTGAGGTTGACGAGGTTGCGTGCCGGGGCGGCCACGCCGCGCAGCCTAGAGCTCGCAGCGAGCTTCGGGCTCCGGCTCGCTCGTCGGCCGACATCGTGCTCAACGGCGACCGGCTGTCTGTCCACCAGGCGGTCGAATCATCGTCGGGCGGCCTCGGCGGATCCGGCACCCGCGCGCGCCGGGAAGGCCGGCGCGAGGTAGCGACTCTCGTCGAGCAGCAGCGTCTCGCCGCAGACGGGGGTTTCTGATCGGGCCGCCGCGGGGAAGGATCGCCGCGATGCGCGATCGAAATGGGCGGCGCTCTGCCGGCAGCGCGTCGCCAGCGGTCAGGACCGGGCGCGCGCTTGCTTGACGTCACCGCCGCAGGCTGGGCGGCGACGATCGCCTTCGTCCTTGCGCTGTTCGCCGTCGACCTCCTGATCGCGGGCCGCCGCCCGCACGCCGTCGGGTTCCGCGAAGCGGCCGGATGGTCGGTGTTCTACATCGCCGTGGCGCTGGCGTTCGGGGTCCTCTTCGGCTTCCTGGCGGGATGGCGCTTCGGTGCCGAGTACTTCGCCGGCTACATCGTCGAGAAGTCGCTGTCGGTGGACAACCTGTTCGTGTTCGTGATCATCATGACCACGTTCGCGGTGCCCGCCGCCCACCAGCAGCGCGTGCTGACGTTCGGGATCCTCGCCGCGCTGCTGTTGCGCGCGATCTTCATCGTGCTCGGGGCAACGCTGCTGGCGCTGTTCTCGTTGACGTTCCTGCTGTTCGGGCTGCTGCTGATCTTCACCGCCGTGCAGCTGTTCCGCCACCGCAACTCCGACCCGTCGATCGACGACAACGCGTTGGTGAGGGTGGCACGGCGGGTGCTGCCCCTCAGCGAGCGCTACGAGGAGGGGCGGCTGGTGACGCGCATCGACGGGCGGCGCGTCGTCACGCCGCTGTTTCTCGTGCTCGTGGCCATCGGCAGCACCGACATCCTGTTCGCGCTCGACTCGATCCCTGCGGTCTTCGGCGTCACCGAGGAGGCCTACATCGTGTTCGTCGCCAACGCGTTCGCCCTGCTCGGGCTTCGCGCTCTGTACTTCCTCGTGTCCGGCCTGCTCGACCGCCTCGTCTACCTCTCGACGGGCCTGTCGTTGATCCTCGCGTTCATCGGCGTCAAGCTCGTCCTGCACTACCTTCACAAGCAGGATGACGCGATCCCGGAGGTGTCGATCGGGCTTTCGCTGAGCGTGATCGTCGCGGTCCTGACGATCACGACCGTGGCGAGCCTGATCAAGTCGCGGCGCGACCCGACGGCGCGCGCGCACGCCGGCTCGCTGCGCCATCGCGAGCCGAGCTCGCAGTCCCGCGAGCGCACGAGCCGATGATCCTCCGACGACTCTGACCGCCGCAGCCGAGCGCGACGCTGCGCCCGCTCGCGCGCGACTATGGCAACCTGCCGCCGGTGCGGCTCAGGGCGCGTGTGCTGATGGATCTCGTGGCGGGTGTGCTGCGTCGCCTCAGGAGCCGGTTCGGTCGCCGTCCGTCGCCTCGATCCCTCGCCCGATCCGGAACGCGATTGCGAGCGCCACTGGGCGCGGCCGTCGCGTTGGCGGGTGCCGCCGCGGCGCTGGGCATGGACGCCGGGCCGTCGTCCTCGCAGCGCGCCGTGAAGCGCGCCTCACCGGTGCTCCCGGCGCAGGGGCTCCCGGCGCAGGGGCTCCCGCTGCGCGTCTCACCGCTCCAGCGACGCGCGACTCCTCGCGCCGCCGCGTCCTACTACCGGCGCATCGTGCGCAAGCGCGTCCCGCGCGCGACCCCCGCCGCGTTCCTGGCGCTCTATCGCGAGGCGGCGCGCACCTACGGCGTCAACTGGCGCCTGCTCGCCTCGATCCATCGCCAGGAGACGGCGTTCTCGACCGCCGCGAGCACGTATCGCGGGCTCAACGCCTTCGGCTGCTGCGCGGGGCCGATGCAGTTCAACGTCACCAACGGCCCCGTGAGCACGTGGAAGCTCTACCGCCGGGCGTTCCGAGCGGGGCGGCGGCCCGCGCGCTATCCGCACCGCACCCGTCACCACCCGTCGATCTACGACGACTTCGACGCGATCATGGCCGCCGCGCTGCTGCTGAGCGACTCGGGCGCCGGTCGCTCGCTCGACCGCGCCGCGTGGTGGGCGGCCTACAGCTACTACGGCCACGACCTGTTCGGCGTCACGTACGCCAGCCAGGTCCTCGCGCGCGCGGTCGCGTGGCAGCGCGACGGCTTCTGCCCGAACTGCGCTCTGGACGACCGCCTCGTGGAGCGGTTCGACGACGCCTACGGCGCGCCGGTGCGCCGGGAGCTGCGGGGCGCCGACCGCAAGGACGAGAAGGACGAGAAGAAGCGCAAGAAGCGAAAGAGCGATCGCCGCGACCGCGAGCGCGATCGCGAGCGCAGGGCACGCGACTCGAAGGACAGCGCGCGAAGGCGGACGCGACCGCGTCCGCCGGCGGCGCGCGCGCCCGGCACCGACAGGAACCCGCCGGCCGCTCCCGCGCTGCCGCCCGCGAACGACGCGCCCGAGCCGCCCGCCGAGCCGGCGCCGCCACCGCCGCCCGCTCGCTGCTCGCCGATCGAGAAGCTGCTCGGCTGTTAGACGCCTCAGCGCGAGCGCATGATGCGGCGCACCTTGCGCAGCAGGTACGGGCCGAGCGACCGCGCGTACGTGGTGGTGATGTGGCCGACCGTGTCGTCGAACACGCGCGCGCCGCCGACGACCGAGAAGCAGTTGTGCCGGTCGCAGAAGAACTCGCTGAGGTCGACCGTGCGGTAGCGCGGCGAGCGCAGGGCGCGCGCCGCGGCGACCGCGGTGTCCCGGCGCAGCGACGCCGAGCGCGGCTGCGGGCACGCGCGGCCGGGGTCCTGGACGCGCGCTCGCCGCGCGCCGCAGGCACGCGACCGTCGCCTCCGACGTCAGCGGCGTGTCGCGGATGACGATCACGCGCTCGACGGTCCGCGGCAGCCGCGTCCACAGCGCGCGGTAGCCGGCGATCTTCAACGCGGCGGCCGACGTGCCGGCGCGCGGCGCGACCGGCGTCTCGGTGTTCTGCGAGACGAACACCGTGGTCACCTCGGGATGCTTGCGAAACCAGCGCAGCGCCTCGCGGTGCCAGCCCTCGCACGCCCCCCGGATGCCCTCGTGCAGGAGCGCGTTGGCGATCGAGAACAGGCAGCCGGGAGCCGTGATCGAGAAGCCCTGCCAGCGGTATGCGCGCGCGGCGACGGCGACGGCCGAGCGCCAGTGCAGCGCGTGGCTGTCGCCGACGAGGGCGACGTGCCCGCGTGCCGCGCGCGCCGACGCGCCGAACGTGCAGATCGACGACGGCCGCTCGTCGCGCGGGCGGCAGCGCGCGCCCGCGCGGTACCGGTCGTCGTCGAGCCCCGGCTTCACGGATGCGGTGGGACCGCTGCACGGCCGCGCGGCGTCGCGTGCGGCCGCGCCGAAGCAGCTCTTGGTGGCGGCGGAGGCCGGAGCGCCGCCGCCGAGCGTCAGGAGCGTCGCCGCGAGGACGCCGGCGACGGCCGTTCGGAGCGCCCGCACCCCGATGACTAGGTGTTCTGCTGGTAGGTGCCCTGGACGCGCCGCGTGCCCCACTTGCAGGTGTAGCGGGCGTAGAAGATCGTGTCGGTGCGCGAGGTGCGCTTGGCGCTGCAACGCCAGCGCGACAGCAGCCGCTCGGAGCAGTTGACCGCCTTGCGCGAGCGGCAGCGGTGGAAGGACCGCATGACGCGCTTCGCCGTCTTGCAGCTCGTCTTGATCCGCTTGAGGGTCAGGTTGTACGTCGGCTTGGAGCCCGGCGGGTCCTGGTCGCGCTCCGACAGGCTGCACGTCCTGTACTTGGATGCCGCGGCGGCGCCCTGCGCGCCGAACGTCAGCGCCAGCGCCGCTGACGCGACGACGACGACCAGGATGCCGAGGGGCGAGCTGCGACGAACTGCGATCACGTCTGGACCTCCCTGAAGGACCTGGGGCGCGCGAGATGCTGGCACATGTCGCGGCAGCGGGTCCCGGGCTCTCATAGCTCCCTCATGGCGCAGCAGAGCAGCGCGACAAGCTGTGGCCATCCTCGAGTCCGGCGCTGGCCGGTCGACGAGTCCCCGCCGGCGACGGTTGCGCACCGATCGCCGGCCTCGCCGCAGGTGCAGAGCGAGCTCGCGCACCGCGAACACGGGGGCTGGAGCGGGGCGACCCCGATGACGGGCCGACCGCGAGCGTCACGCAGAGCGCCCGGTCGGGGACGCTCGTCCGGTCCGCGGCCTGCCACGCGCCGGCGGTCGCGATCCGACAGTCCGGTGCCGGCCGCGGCCGCGCGCGATGCACGGGAATTTGGTTGCGCGCCGTTTGCTGCGCCTGCGCATGGGGTAGCGTCCGCGGGATTGGGGGGGCGCCACAAGACGCGGCGTGGGCATCGATCTTCAGGAGGAGTGCATGACCAGATTCACTAAGGCTGGGCTGATCGCGCTCGTCGCGGCAGCGGCGACCATCTGGCTGCTGCCGTCCGCATCGGTCGGACGGAGCCTTGACCTCGAGCGCACCCAGCAGGAGCTGCGCGCGGCGACGCAGCGGCTGGGGACCGTCGTGCAGCAGTCGACCGCGCCGGTCGCGTCCGGCCTGCGCAGCACGAAGCAGAAGACGAAGGCGGCGCTCGCGGCGACGAAGAGCGGCGCGACGAAGAGCACGCGCGCCACCGCAACCGATCCGCCGCGACAGCCGCCGATGCACGGAACCGAGCCGCACGGCCAGGGCAGCGTGGCGGTCGTCGACCTCAACCCGAGCAACGAGCGGCCGCTGTCGGGCGATCCCGACGGCGGCGACAGCGGCGAGGACATCGTCGTCGGCCGTGCGCGCGGCTCGCAGACCGCCGGCGGCTACCGCGGCCACATCACGATCCTCGGGTTGTTCGGCAACGAGATCGGCGGCGTCGCCACGGCCGAGGGCGAGACGAAGAACGGCCCGCTGCAGCCGCTGCAGGCGGGCGTGCTCGACCCGCTGTGCAGCGCGACCGGCAACCAGGTCTGCCTCAGCGTCCTGACCGCCAACTCGCAGACGACGGCGACCGGCTCGACGAACGACTTCGCGCTCGCACGCGCGCAGGTCGCGGGTCTCGGCGTCGGAGCCGCGGAGAGCGGCGGGACGATCTCGCAGACACCTGAGTGCCAGACGTCGGCCGGCAGCGCCAAGACCGCCAACGTGGCGTCCTCGACGGGCGTCGTCGCGGCAGCCGCCAACTCGGCGGCGACGTCGACCTCGTGTCGCGGCCAGCAGCCGCAGGTCTCGCGGACGTCACAGGTCATCCAGCTCGGCGGCACCGGCATCGCGCTGCCGGCGGCCGGCTGCGCCGACGGCACGCCCGACACGGTCGTCGAGATCCCGCTGGTGGCGACGATCGTCTGCAACGCAGACGAGGTCGCGGGCGCGGCCGTCGTGCGCGAGGCGCTCGACGTGTTCGTGCTGAACGTCGGCGGCAACTCGCTCGCCAAGGAGACGACCGCGGCCGCCGAGGCCGTGAGCGTCGCCCCGGCCGGGCCGGAGGCGAGCGCCCCGCAGTGCTCCGACGGCGTCGACAACGACGGCGACGGCCTGATCGATGCCGCCGATCCGGGCTGCCACACGGACGGCAACCCCAACAACCCGGCCTCGTACGACCCGAACGACCCCTCGGAGCGCGATCCGCGCCGGACCGGCGGCTCGGGCCGCGAGGCGCAGGGCCGCCCGGAGTGCTCGGACAATCGCGACAACGACGGTGACGGGCGCATCGACGAGGACGATCCGGGCTGCCACAGCGACGGCAACCCCAACAACGCGGCGTCCTACAACCCCGATGACGACGACGAGCGCGACCGTGCCGGCACCGCGGGCGCCGGCGGTGGCGCGGGCGCCGGCGATGGCGCGCTGCCGTTCACGGGCAGCAACCTGGTCGGCCTCGTCCTGGCCGGGCTGCTCGTCCTCGCGGGCGGCCTCGTGCTGCGCCGGCGAGAGGATGCGCTCGCGCAGGCATAGCTAGGTGCACGGGCTCGTCGAGCTCCTGACGCGGCGCCGCCTCGGCGGCGCCGCGCTCGTGCTCGCCGGGCTCGTCGTCGCCGGCGTCGTGCTGTGGCCCGTCGTCCGCGGCGACGACGAGGGCGGCGCCGGCGCGCGCGAGCCGGCGGCACGGTTGGTCGCGGTGCCGGATCTCGGCTACGCGTTCGCCCATCCGCGCGACTGGACGCGCACGGTGAGCGGTCGGGTCATCCGCCTGCGCAGCCCGGACCGGTCGACGGTGATGACATTCGCGTCGCCCGCGCCGGGGCGCGAGCCGCGGCGCGTGAAGGCCGCCCTGAAGAAGGCGCTGATGAACTCGCTCAAGCCCGCCACCGTCATCCGCGACGGCCCCGGCCGGCTCGGAGACCGCACGGTCGAGAGCCTCGAGATCAGCGGCTTCGCGGCGGCCGGGCGCGTGCGTGCGCTGGCGCTCGTCGAGGACACGCGGCATCGCACGTACGCGATCACGCTGCTGACGCCGCGGCGCCCGTCGCGCAAGCGCCTCGCCGAGGTCGCGCAGATCCTCGACAGCGTGGTGTTCACGACGCCGGCGCGCAAGGACGGCAAGCGGGCACCGTGAGACCGCCCTGCGGCGGCTGCGGGGGCCGCCCACGACGGGCGCGTACCCGCGGCGCTGCGTGGGGTATGGGAGGCTCACGTGAAGAAGCCCTCCGATCGTCCTCGCGGCAGCGCGGCGGGCAAGCCCGCCGAGAAGCCCTCACGGCCCGCCCGTCGCGGCTCCGCGGGCTGGCACATCGAGCCGGCCCCCGACGGCCGCGGCAATCCGCCGGAGCCCAAGCCGCCGCTCGTGCCGCGCAACGGGCGCTTCGCGGCGTTCCTGCTGGCGCTGCTCGTCGTGAACCTCGTGCTGTCCTTCACGACGGGCGAGCCGCCGAGCCGCGAGCAGGTCCCCTACCAGCCGTTCTTCGTCGACCAGCTCGAGGCCGGCAACGTCAGCGAGATCACCTCGCGCGGCGACACGATCGAGGGCACGCTCGAGCAGGAGGCCTCCTACGACCCGCCGGGCGACGAGAAGCCCGTCGACGTCAAGCGCTTCGAGACGGAGGTCCCGGCGTTCATCGACCGTGACGGGCTGACGCGCCTGCTCGCGGGCGAGGACGTCGTCATCAACGCCGAGCCGCCCGACAGCGGGCGGTCGTTCTGGCTCAACCTCCTGCTCGGCTTCGCGCCCACGCTGCTGCTCGTCGCGATCATCGTCTGGATCGCGCGGCGTCAGATGAACGCCACGCGCGGCGGGATGCTCGGCGGCCTGGGCCGCTCGACCGCTCGCCGCGTGACGCCGGGCGCGCACGACCGCATCACCTTCGAGGACGTCGCCGGCATCGACGAGGCGGAGAACGAGCTCGTGGAGAT
>DATMJM010000041.1:0-3923 GCA_035553935.1 Solirubrobacteraceae bacterium | reverse complement strand
CCCGCACGTCATGCTCATGGACGAGCCGACGTCGGCCCTCGACGCCCGACAGCTCGCCGGCGTCGCGGCTCAGGAAGCTGCGGTCGAGACCCGCGCGCTCGAGCAGCTCGCCGCCGCGGGCCTCGTCGCAGTCGCGGTCGGCCTCGCGCAGGTTGTCGAGCACCGTGCCGGCGAACGTCACCGGGCGCTGGAAGACCATCGCGACCTCGCGGCGCAGCTCGAGCGGGTCGCGCTGCGTGATGTCGCTGCCGCGGTGGCGCACGACGCCCTCGGTCGGCACCTCGAGGCGGTTGCACAAGCGCAGCAGCGTCGACTTGCCCGAGCCCGACGGGCCGGCGATGACGGTCAGCCCGTCGGCCGGCAGCTCGGCATCGAGGCCGTCGAGCCGGCGCGCGCCGGGCGGGCCGACGCTGACCGACTCGAAGGCGAAGAGCGGCGCCTCGGGCACGGCGGCAGTATCACCCACCGCCCGCGCCCGCCGCGGGACGGCCGGCTACATGTGCTCGCAGTAGTGCGGGATGCGCATGTGGGCGTTCTCGTTGCCCGCGGTGCCGTGCGGGACCTTCATGTGCGCGACGGCGGTGCCGTGCATGCCGTTCTCGCACGCGCGCTCGTTCGGCGCGGCATGGGCCGCCGGCGTCGCGGCTGCGAGCAGGAGCGCGGCGGTGGTTGCGGTGGCTGCCAGGGTCTTGCGCATGTTCGACCTCCCGTCGTTCGTGTGCAGAAGGTGGACTAGATGCCCATGTCACTTATCGCGCAAACATCATGCTCCGAGCCGCAGCGCGGACGTACACTGCGCGCAGCGGATGAAGCCCCAGACGCGCCGCATCGTCGCGCTGTTTCGCGCCTACCGGGGGCGCCTGGGTGCGGTGCTCGGGCTCATCGTGGTCGGCGCGGGCCTGACGATCGTCAGCCCCTTCCTGCTGCGCGCGGTGATCGACAAGGCGATACCCGAGCGCGACACCACGCTGCTGGCGTGGCTCGTCGCGGGGATGGTCGCGATCGCGATCGCCGCCGGAGCGCTGAACGTCGTGCAGACATACGTCTCGACGGTCGTCGGCCAGCGGGTCATGCACGACCTGCGCACCTCCGTCTACCGCCACCTGCAGCGGATGTCGCTGGCGTTCTTCACGCGCACCCGCACGGGCGAGATGCAGTCGCGCATCGCCAGCGACATCGGCGGCGTCCAGCAGGTCGTGACGGAGACCGCGACGTCGGTCGTGTCCAACGCGACGCTCGTGCTGGCCACCGTCGTCGCGATGGTCCTGCTCGACTGGCGGCTGGCGGCATTCAGCCTCGTCCTGCTGCCGCTCTTCGTCTGGATCACGCGCCAGGTCGGCGACGAGCGCAAGAAGATCACGGCGCGGCGCCAGCGGCGGATGGCCGACATGAGCGCGCTCGTCGTCGAGTCGCTCTCGGTGTCGGGCGTCCTGCTCGGCAAGACGATGGGCCGCAGCGCGGAGCTCACCGAGCGATTCGAGGCCGAGTCCGAGCGCGTCGCGCGGTTCGAGGTGCAGTCGCGGATGGCCGGGCGATGGCGGATGTCGGCCGTGCACACGAGCATCGCGACGATGCCGGCGCTCGTGTACCTCTTCGCGGGCCTGGCGATCGCGGCCGGCTCGACGCAGATCACGATCGGCACCGTCGTCGCGTTCACGACTCTGCAGGCGCGGATCATGCACCCGATCGGGTCGCTGCTGAACGTGCGCGTCGACATACGCGCCTCGCGCGCGCTGTTCGAGCGGATCTTCGAGTACCTCGACCTGCCCGTCGACGTCACCGAGCGCGACGGCGCGCGCGAGCTCGACCCGCGGGCGGTGCGCGGCGAGGTGCGCTTCGAGGCCGTCGAATTTCGCTACGACGCCGGCGCGACACCGACGCTCAGGGGCGTCGACCTCGTCGTCGCGCCCGGCTCGAAGGTGGCGATCGTCGGCGAGACGGGCGCCGGCAAGACGACGCTGGGCTACCTCGTCGCGCGGCTGTACGACGTCAGCGGCGGGCGCGTGACGATCGACGGCGTCGACGTGCGCGACCTCTCGTTCCAGTCGCTGGCGCAAACGGTCGGCATCGTCTCCCAGGAGACCCACCTCTTCCACGCGTCGATCGCCGACAACCTGCGCTTCGCGCGACCGGACGCGTCCGACGAGGAGGTCGTCGCCGCGGCGCGCGCGGCGCTCATCCACGACCTCGTCGCGGGACTGCCAGACGGCTACGAGACGATCGTCGGCGAGCGCGGCTACCGCTTCTCGGGCGGCGAGAAGCAGCGGATCGCGATCGCTCGGACGATCCTGCGAAACCCGCCCGTGCTCGTGCTCGACGAGGCGACGAGCGCGCTGGACTCCGAGACCGAGCGCGCCGTGCAGGAGGCGCTCGACAGCCTCGCCGCCGGACGCACGACGATCGCGATCGCCCACCGCCTGTCGACGGTGCGCGACGCCGACGAGATCGTCGTGCTCCACGGCGGTCGCGTCGCCGAGCAGGGAATGCACGACGAGCTGATGGCGGCGGGCGGACGCTACGCGGCGCTCGTCGCCGGCAGCGACCCGAGCGCGCTCGTCGAGGTCGCCTGACGCGACCTAGAAACGCAGCAGCGCCGCGATCTGCCCGCGCCGTCGCAGCTCGGCGCCGTGGTGTCGCAGCGGCAGGATCTCGGCGGACTGCGCCACCGCATCCTCGACGACCTTCTCGAGCACGACCGGATCGGGCGGCTCGAAGCCGTCGTCGTACAGCAGCGTCTCGACGCGCGCCTGCTCGAGCATCGCGCAGACGTCGGCGAGGCCGGCGGCTGCACGCTCGCCGCGGCCGAGGCGCTCGGCGAGCCGGTCGAGGACGGCGCGCTCGTGGCGGCGCTCGTCCTCGTCGAAGTGCGGTGCCGCGGCCGCGCGTACGTCGTCGGGGACCGCGTCGGGGACCTCCATGCCGAAGCAGCCGGCGAGCTTCTCGCGCGCGGGATTGCTCATGTGGCGCTCGGCGAAGCGTGGCGCGATCTCGGCCGAGCCGCCGACCAGGACCCTGTCGAAGCGGCCTGTGCGCAGCTCGCGGTCGAGCCGGGCGGCGGCATCCTGGAGGTGGACGTCGACCTCGTGCTCGACCCAGCGCTGGTGGTCGCTCGTGCTCTGGCGCTCGTGCTGGCCGGTGACGTGGTCCTCGTCGTGCGCGAACTCCTCGACGTGGTCGGGGTTGCCGTGCAGGAAGCGCGCATGGCGCGCGTCGACGAGGACGATGAGCCAGTCGCGCGCATCGATGCCCTCGAGCAGCGGGGGGACGTACGGCGACTCGCCGATCGCGATGCGCGTGCGCGGCGAGCGGGCCAGCGTGTAGGCCTCGAAGAGGCCGGCCGCGGAGGCGGCGAAGATCGCCAGGCCGCGCCCGCGCGCGGGCCGGTAGTCGTTCAGGAACGCCTGCACACGCTCTAGGTCGGCGCGCAGCGAGCGCTTCGCGGCGTTGTCGGCGCCATGCTCGGCGACGCGCTTTCGCGCCTCGTCGAGCAGCGACGTGTAGGCCGAGCGCCGCGCCTGTTGGGTGCCGAACTCGGCGGGGTCGAGGTCGAGGTAGAGGCTGAGCACCGGGACCTCGGAGCGAAAGGCGCCGAGCCGGCGCAGGGTGTCGCGGACCAGCGGTGGTGCGTCGATGTATCCGGCGGTCGTGGAGGTCTGCATGCGACCGCGGATACCCATCCGCCACGGAGACGAACGAAGCCTCCGCGACGCAGTATCCTGTCAATCTCACTCGGCTATCGGTGTATTTGGAGGGAGATTGCTTCACGCACAGCTGCCCTGGTGGATCGGCGGGCCGGTCCTCGGGCTCTCGGTCGTGGCGATGCGCTGGCTCATGAACGCGCGGCTCGGCGTCGTCGGCGCGTGGTCGGACGTCATCGCCACGGTCGCCGCGCGGCGGCTGTCCTTCGGCCCCTTCGGCTGGCT
>DATMJM010000040.1:0-4122 GCA_035553935.1 Solirubrobacteraceae bacterium | reverse complement strand
GAATGGGTCGCACGACGCCGCGCGACGTTCGCGGGCTGAGCGAGCCGGCCCCAGCGAGCTTCAGATCGCGCCCGCGACGCGCAACTCGGCTACGACCGCGAGGGCGTCGGCTGCGCAATGGAGGGAGATGAGCGAGCCATCGCGGGGTCGCGCGTGAGGATCGCCGACGTGGGAGCGAAGGAGAAGCGCAGGCTGATCGAGGGGCTCAGCGCCGCATTCGAGGTGCTCGCGGAGGCCGGATCCAAGCAGGCGGGCCGCGTCGACGTGGGCGCCTGGTGCGACGAGGCGGGGCGCGACCCCGTGATGCCGACCTTGGCCAGGCCGCTGGCCTGAGGCGCCCTACGAGACGCTCGCGACGAGCGCGACCAGCGCGGTCGCGATCAGCACGGCGTACACCGCGGGCTCATAGCGCTCGCCGCGCAGCCAGCCGAACGCGCGGCGCCCCAGCAGCTGGCCGGCGAGCGCCGCGAGAACCATGACGGCGAGCCCCTCGGGCACCGTGAACGTGCCGCTCAGCAAGAGCGCGGGGATGCCGAGCAGCGCGAGGACCAGGAAGATCGACGCCAGCGTGTCGCGCATCTGTGCCGGCGAGGCGCCGCGCGCCAGCAGGTAGAAGACGAGCGGCGGACCGTTGAGCGAGGTCGCCGTCGACAGCACCCCGCCCGAGAGCCCCGCCGCCGGCAGATACCACGGACGCGGCGGCCCGGCGGCGCCGGCAGAGCGCCGCGACAACGCGCGCAGCGTCACTCCCGCGAGCACCGCTACGGCGACGAGCACCGACAGCAGCCGGTCCGACAGCGCGCTCAGCGCGAGGGCCCCTAGCGCCAGCCCCGGCAGCGACCACGCCATGAGCCCGAGCGCGTCGCGGACGAGCACCTGCGGCCGCCGGCGCTCGCCCGCGAGCGTGAGCGTGTTAGGCACGAGCGCGACGAGCACCCCCGCTGTGACCGCCTCCTGCGGTCCGATCAGCGCGAACAGGACGGGGGCCGAGACGAGCGCGAAACCGAAGCCCGTAGCGGACTGCAGCACGGCGCCGAGGAACAGCGCGAGCGCGGCCCCGGCGATCGTCACCGCGGCGCGGCCAGCAGCGAGCGCCCCGTCATCTCCGGCGGCTGCGCTATCCCGAGCAGCGCGAGCACCGTGGGCGCGACGTCGGCGAGGATGCCGGGCGCGGGATCGAGCTTCGCGTCCTCGAGCGTCACGATCAGCGGGACGGGGTTGAGCGAGTGTGCGGTGTTCGGGGAGCCGTCGGGCTCGAGCATGTGGTCGGCGTTGCCGTGGTCGGCGGTCACGATGCACGCGCCGCCCGTGGAGCGGACGGCCTCGACGACGCGACCCAGGCACGTGTCGACCGTCTCGACTGCCTCGACGGCCGCGGGGATGGAGCCGGTGTGGCCGACCATGTCGGGGTTGGCGAAGTTGATGATCGCGAAGAGGAAGTCCTCGTCGTGCCACGCGTTGACGAATGCCTCCGCCGCGGCAGGCGCGCTCATCGCCGGCTTGAGGTCGTAGGTCGGCACGTCGCGCGGCGACGGCACGAGCTCGCGCCGCTCGCCGTCCTCGGGGCGCTCGACGCCGCCACCGAAGAAGTACGTCACGTGCGGGTACTTCTCGGTCTCGGCGACGTGCAGCTGTCTGCCGCCACGGGCCGCGATGACGCGCGGCAGCGTCACCTTCGGCCGCGCCGGCAGGAAGGCGACGGGGCGGCTCGCGTGGCCGCCGCCGTACTCGGTGAGCGTCGTGTAGTGGGCGATCGGCGCGGCACCGCGGCGATCGATGCCGGGGCAGGTCGGCTCGGCCAGCGCACAGGAGATCTCGCGCATGCGGTCGGGCCGGAAGTTGAACGCGATGACCGAGTCGCCCGGGCGGATCGATCCCTCCTTGCCGACGCGCGTCGCCGCGACGAACTCATCGGTCTCACCGCGCTCGTAGGCAGCGAGCACAGCTTCCCTGCCCGTTGGCGCCGCGTGCTCGGCGATGCCGTGGGCGAGCAGGTCGTAGGCGTGCTGGACGCGCTCCCAGCGCAGGTCTCGGTCCATCGCGAAGTAGCGGCCCACGACGCTCGCGACCCGCCCGGCGCCCGCCTCCTCGCACCACCGCTCGACGGTCCCGACGTAGTCTGCACCGGCCGAGGGCGGCGTGTCGCGGCCGTCGGTGAAGGCATGGAGGACGAGGTCCTCGACGCCGGTCTCCGCGGCGGCCTCGATGAGCGTGTGGAGGTGCTCGATGCTCGCGTGCACGCCGCCATCGGACACGAGCCCGATGAGGTGCACCCGCGGCGCGGCGCGCAGCGCCGCCAACAGCACGCCGTTGCCGCCGAACGCCGGCAGCCTGGCGGCCTCGTCGATGAGCGTCAGGTCCTGCTTGAGGACCGCGCCGGCGCCGAGGTTCAGGTGGCCGACCTCGGAGTTGCCCATCTGCCCCTCGGGCAGCCCGACGGCGCTGCCGGACGCGGTCAGCGTCGTGTGCGGACAGCGCTCCCAGAGCGTGTCGAAGACCGGCGTGCGGGCCAGCGAGACGGCGTTGCCGGCGCCTGGGGGCGCAAGGCCCCAGCCGTCGAGGATGACGAGACAGACCGAGGAGGCAGCGCTCACGCGCCCTCGCTACGAAGCGCCGAAACCCGCGACCTGCACCGCGGCCTCGACGATCCGGGCGAAGTTCTCCGGGTCCAGCGAGGCACCGCCGACGAGCGCGCCGTCGATGTCAGGCAGCGCCAGCAGCTCGGGCGCGGTGTCCGGCGTCACCGATCCGCCGTAGAGCACCCGCGCGACCTGCGCCGCATCGGGCGCCTTGTCCTCGATGAGTGCGCGCACGAACGCGATCGCCTCCTGAGCCTGCTCGGGCGTCGCGACCTTCCCCGTACCGATCGCCCAGATCGGCTCGTAGGCGATCGTCACCTCGGCGATCCGGTCGGTGCCGAGGCGCTCGAGGCCCTCCTGGACCTGATGGCGCAGCTTGCGCTCGGTGTCGCCGCGCTCGCGCTCCTCCTCGGTCTCGCCGACGCAGAGGATCGGCTTCAGGCCGGCGTCGAACGCGGTCACCATCTTGTGCGACAGCGCCTTGTCGGTCTCGTTGAAGCGCTCGCGCCGCTCGGAGTGGCCGAGCACGACGCCGTGGACGTCGAGCTCGGTGAGCATCGGCGCGGCGACCTCGCCCGTGAAGGCGCCGTTCTCCGCCTCGTGCATGTTCTGCGCGAAGACCTCGACGCGCGAGCCGCGGGTGGAGTCGACCATCGCCTGCAGGGCGGTGAACGGCACGCAGACGGCCACGTCGACGCCATCGGCGCTGTACACGCGCGGCAGCAGGGCCTGGATGTACTCCTCGGCCTCGGCGACCGTCTTGTTCATCTTCCAGTTGCCGGCGATGAAGGGGGTGCGGGCCATCGGCGGAGCCTAGTGGCCACTACTTCTTCAGGAGCTCGACGCCTGGCAGCGTCGTTCCCTCGATGAGCTTGAGCGCCGCGCCGCCGCCCGTCGACAGGTGCGTGACGCTGTGCGCGAGCCCGAACTCCGCCATCGCCGCGCCGGAGTCGCCGCCGCCGACGACCGTCGTGGCCTCCGTCTGCGCCATCGCCTGCGCGATCGCCAGCGAACCCGCGGCGAACGGCTTGTGCTCGAAGGCGCCGATCGGCCCGTTCCAGAAGATCGTCTGCGCCTTGCGGATCTCAGCGACGTACTGCGTGCGCGTCTTGGAGCCGATGTCGAGTTGCAGCCAGCCCTCCGGCACGTCGATGCCCTGGATGATCTGCACCTCTGCGTCGCTGCTGAAGGCATCGGCGATGACGAGGTCGACGGGCAGCCGCAGCTTGCCGTTGGGATAGCCGTCCTTCGCGAGCGCCTGGCGCGCCGGATCGAGCCCCTCCGCCTCGCACAGGCTGTCGCCGATGTCGTGGCCGAGGACCTTGAAGAACGGCGTCGCCATCGCGCCGCCGATGAGGACGACGTCGGCGACGTCGAGGAACTTTTCGACGACCGCGATCTTGTCGGTGACCTTCGCGCCGCCCATGATCGCCAGAAACGGCTTGTCGGCCGCGTGCAGGATGAGGCGGATCGTGTCCACCTCGCTCTGGAAGAGCAGGCCGGCGGCGGACCTCTTCATGAGCGGCGCGACGCCGTACGTGGA
>DATMJM010000039.1:0-23678 GCA_035553935.1 Solirubrobacteraceae bacterium | reverse complement strand
CGAGGAGCGCTGGGTCACCGAGAACCGCGAGGGGGACGCGCACCCGTGAGCGGCCCGACGCCGACGCCCCTGCGGGGCGCGGCGCGCGTCAGCCGACCGTCGCGGCGAGCCCTGCGTGCACGGCGGCGTCCCATGTTCCCGCGACGCGCTCCGCCGTGGCGCGTTCCTCGGCGAGGATGCGCTCGGCGACGGCGGCCGTCCGCTCGTCGCCGGCCCGCCGCGCGGTCCGCGTGAGCAGCTCGTACGCGCCGACCTCGAGCGCCTCGAAGGCGTAGGCGAAGCCCGCCAGCTTGAGCGGCGTGTCCGGCTGCGCCTTGAAGAACCCGCCGATGTTCAGCGCGCCGATCCGCATCGCGCCCGCGTGCAGCCGTGCCGGGCGGCTGCCGAGCTCGTCGAGGCGCTCGTCGACCAGCCGCTGGTGCTCGCGGGTCTGCTCGAGGTGCTCCTCGAACACCTGTGCCAGCTCGTCCATGCCGGCGAGCACCGGGCCCGCCTCGAGCAGCTGCAGCGCCTGGCCCTCGAGGGCGTGCGCGTCGCGCAGGTACGAGATGACCTCCGAGCCCAGGTCGTCGGCGGACTTCTCGCGCAGCGACGCGGCGACGGCGGCGTCCCAGCGCGCCGCGACGCGGTCGGCCATCGCACGTTCGTCGGCGCCGATGCGGACGGCCATCTCGCCGATCGCCGCGTCGCCCTCGCGGTCGGCGATGCGCCGCAGCAGCTCGTAGGCCGCGAGCTCCAGGTGCTCGTAGGAGTAGGCGTGCATGGCGAGCTTGCCGGGCGTGTCGGGGTTGAGCTTGGCGAACAGCATCATGCCCCAGCCGCCCGCCCGCCCCGCTACGTCCTTGAGCGTCGACGGCTTGGCGCCGCGCCGCTCGAGCTGCTGGCGTACGAGCCGCTCGTGCTCCTCGGTCTCGCCGATGTGCTTGGAGAAGATCTGTGCGAGCGAGCTGTCGCCGGCGACGCGCGGGGCGAGGCGCACCTGCTCGAGCGCCTGCACCTCGATCGCGTGCACGTCGGTCAGGTACTTCGTCAGGTCTTGATCGGACATGTCCCTGGGCTACCCGGCGAGCATCGGGGTCACCGGCGAGCTGCGGGGCGCCGTCCGCGCTGTGACCGCTCCCGCGCGGGCCGCGGCGACGACGAGAGGTCAGTGCGCTGACGTTGCGGGGCGGTCAGCCGGCGGTCCGGGGAACACCACGCCGTGGTGACACGGATGATCGCGATGGCGTTGGTGTCGGCGCTCGCCTGGGCGCTCTCGGCGTGCGGCGACGAGGAGCCGCCCGCCGCGGACGACATACCCGCGCGGCCGCAGGTCACGGACCGGCCGGATCCGCGGCTGCGCCTGCGACTGGAGGCGCGCGCCCACTCGACGGATCCCTGGGCGCGGACCGTCCGCGCGCGGCCACGGCAGCTGCTGCGGTTTCGCGCGATCATCCGCAACCTCGGCGAGGCGGCCTCACAGGGCCGCGCCCGCGTCGAGCTCGAGCGAGGGCTCGGCCTCGTCGGCATCTCGACGTACCTGCGCCGCGGCGATGACCGGGCCGCCGGCACGCCGCTGAAGCCGGGGCTGACGCGACAGGGCGTCGTGCTCGGGCGCGTTCCGGCGGGAGAGACGCGGCTTGCCTTCTCGCTGCGCGTCGCGCCGAGCGCCGAGCCAGGCAGCCGGCTGACCGTCGGCGCGTCCGTCAGCGCGCAGGCCCGGCGCGCCGCCGGCACCGCTGTCGTGCGCGTCGTTGCGGCAGCGCGCTGAGCACGGCCTGAACGCGCGGTCAGGTGATCTGGTTCGTCGCGGCCTTCGCACGGAGTGTCGTACTCGAGCGAGGGAGCAACCCATGAGATCCACCTGGACGATCTGCGTCTCGGCCGTCGCCGCGAGCGGCCTGCTGGCCGTCGCCGCCGCAGCCACCGCGAGCGATCGCGACGGACACGGCCAGCCGCAGCACTATCGAGCCGCGCTGGGCGCGGTGCCGCACGACCCGTCCGCCGACGGTGGCTCGAACGCGACCGGGCGCGCGCGGCTTGCGCTTCGCGGGCAGACGCTGAGCGTCCTGCTGAAGGCGCGCGGGGTCAGCCCCGACCTGCCCCACGCCATGCACATCCATGGCAACGACCATCCAGAGGTGAGCAGGTGCCCCGGTCCCGAGCGGCGCGCGGGGGGCGTCTCCGATGCGCTGATCGAGACCGTCGACGGCATCGACGACTACGGGCCGATCCTCGCGTCCTTCACGACGAGTGCAGACACGAGCCCGGGCAGCGGCCTCGCGCTCGACCGCATGCCGGTCGGCGAGCCGAACGGCAAGCTGACGTACCGTCGTACGATCGAGTTGCCCGCCGAGGTCGCCGAGCACCTCGACGAGAAGCACATCGTCATCCACGGCCACGACCTCGATGGCGACGGAGGCTATGACCCCGGGCCGATCACGGCGCTGGGCGCCCCGCTCGAGGCCGAGCTGCCGGTCGCCTGCGGCGAGATCGACCGACTGCGCTGATCCGCGTGCGCACAGGCCGGCCCGCTGCGGCCGGCCGACGCGCGCGGCAGCGCCGGTGTATCAGGCGTGGGCGGTGCCGCTCCTCATGGTGATGATCGCGATCCTCGGCCTCGCGTACCTCGCGCCGGCACACCTGCACCGCACGGGTTCCGTAGGACGAGGCGCGGCCTCGGCCAAGGGTCCAGGTTCAGCGATCGCGATCGATGTTCCAGCGCCGCCTGCCGAGCACGACTGCAGCATGACCCCCACTACCCTCTCATCCACCGCGTTGCTCTCCGTCGAGGCGGATGTCCCGCGGGCGCGCCGCGCGCGCCGGCTCCTTCGCCTGCCGCTCCTGCGGCGCGGCCGGAGGGCGACATGACCGCTCATGACGTCCGCCTGCGCCTCGGGCGCCTGGTCGCCGAGCGCCTCGACGCGATCGAGGCCGGGCTCGGCGCCAACGCCGCGTACATGCGCGACCTCGAGCAGGAACTGACGGCCACGCGCGCCTCGTACGTGGGCCTGGCGGTGACGGAGATCGCGACCCTGCGCCGCCAGCTCGGCGGCGCGCAGACCGGCTGACGTTGGTTCCCGAGGGTATCTACCCTCCTGCTCATGATCGTCGACGTGAGCAGCGAGCGACGAGGATGACGCTGCGCAACCGCAGCGAGCCGCCGGGCGCCGCCAGGGTGGGCGCACCGATGATCGCCGTCGCGATCCGGCGCGCCAACGAGAAGGACCTGCGGCGGCTCGAAGCAGCTCCTCGAGGCGGAGCCGCGACGGCCGTGATGCCGCGATGACCGACGCTGCACGGATCGCGGAGTTGCGCGCCGAGGCGCGCTACGCGCGCGAGCGTTACGAGCTCTACAAGGCCAAGGCGTACGGGCCGCGGCCGACGTCGGCGACACGCCTGCGCGAGCTCGAGCGCGCGCACGAGGCGGCGCGCGCGCGCCTGGAGCACGCCGAGCGCGAGCTTCAGGGCGGCGTCTGAACGCCGCCGCTCAGGCGCGGTCGGTCAGCGTCTCGACGCCGCTCTCGCGCGCGCAGTGCGCGCAGCAGAACATCGTCTCGTCGGCCCCTTCGAGGCCGTGGCCGAGGATCGTGCAGCCGCAGTGGCTGCAGCGCGGCGCGATCGCGTGGATCGCGCACTCGAACGAGTCGAAGGTGTGCGTCTCTGCGCCCACCGTGATCTGCATCGCCTTGTCGTACTCGTTGCCGCACATGTCGCAGGTGGCCATGGCCATGGCTCCTTTCTAGATCGGACGCGGGTGGGGATCGGGCGGCAGGGGACCGGGATCCGGCTGCGGCGTCGGCGGGGCCGGGTCGGGCGCCGGCGGAAGCGGCGAACCTGGATCGGGGGAGGGAGTCGGCGGCGGCGGGACCGCGGCGGCGGGGCGTGTGGGCCGAGCGCACAGCATCACGCGCTTGTCTACCCAGTGCGCGCCGTGCCATCCCACCGAAGAGGTGCTGCACGCCTCGCGCGGGCAGCGGGGGATCCGGTCGCCGTACCGGCGTAGCATCTCGCATCGGCTCCGTGCCCGCCAAGCCGCTGCGCGCCGACGCCGACCGCGACCGCGCGCACATCCTCGAGCCGGCCGCCGCCGCGTTCGCCAGGTGCGCCGGACGTCGAGGCGCTCGAGCGGCGCGGGTGCTCGACGCGCAGCGTGGCCGCGCGCCTCAGCAGCCGCTGCCGTCGACGCCGCAGGTATCGCCGGGGCCGGCGGTCACCGCGATCGGCGGGTTCTGCGCGCGCGCCTGGCGCAGCAGCTCGAGCAGCTGCGCCGGGGGATGGGCGCCCGAGGCGCCGATCGCGCGATCGACGACGAAGAACGGCACGGCCTGGATTCCGAGCTGCGCCGCCGTACGCTCGTCCTCGCGCACCTCCGCGGCGTAGCGGTCTGTCGCGAGCACGTCGCGCACCTCGTCCTCCGGCAGCCCCACCTCGAGCGCCAGCCGCTGGAGCGTCGCGTGATCGCTCATCAGCGCGCCCTCGCCGAGATAGGCCCGCATGAGGCGCTCCTGCATCGCGTCCTGTGCACCGTGCGCGGCGGCCAGGTGCACGATCCGGTGGGCGTCGAAGGTGTTGCCGCCGCGCGCGATGTCGAGGCGGAAGTCGAGCCCCTCGCCGGCCGCCGTCTGCGTCATGCGCTCGTTCATGGCCAGCGCCTGATCGCGGCTCATGCCGTACTTCTCGGCAAGGTGGGTCGCGCTGTCGTGCGGGCGCTGTGCCGGGGCGCCGGGATCGAGCTCGAAGCTGCGCCACGTCACGCTCACCTGGTCGCGATGCTCGTAGCTCGCCAGCGCCGACTCGAAGCGGCGCTTGCCGATATGGCACCAGGGGCAGGCGATGTCCGACCAGATCTCGACGTGCATGGCGTGCTCCTCTCAGGAAGGTTGCTCAGACAACCATCTGCAGCGTAGCGCGGCTGCGCGGATCGTCCTGCAGGGATACCCGCGCGAGCGCCGGCTGCGCCGCGAGAAGCTCGAGGGCGTCGTCGACGGCGAGCAGGAAGAGGTCGAGCGGCCGGCGGCCGGCCTACGCCAGCCGCCGCGCGAGCCACTCGACCTGCCACGCGCGCTCGCCCCGGACGGCGCTGACGTCGCGTTGCGCGAACGCGGCGGCGTGCGCTGCGATGAAGCCGTTGACAGCGGCGTGGACAGGGGCCGTCGCGGGTTGCCTGCGCGCCCCGAGGACGTGGCGCGCCGCGTCGCCGGCGTAGCCCGCGGCGCGCTCGTCGCGCGCGTCGCGCGTCCCGAGCAGGCTCACCGCGGCTGCGAGCTGCTCGGCATCCCCGCATGCCGCCAGTGCGATGTGCGCCGGCGAGCCGGCGGGCAGCACGGTCAGCGCGCAGTCGCGCGCGCGCAGCGCGCAGGCCTGCGCGAACTCGGCCATGAAGGCGGCGTCCCACGCCTCGATGCGCTCGACGAGGCGCCCGCGATCGGCCACGAGCTTGCCGCAGTCGACCGCCACTCGACCGTCCAGCTCCACGCGCCAGAGCTCCTGGTCCATCCACTCCGGCAGGTCCTCCAGCCGGCATGCGTGCACGCGCGGCTCGCAGGCACGCTCGCCGCCGCCGCCCTGCAGCCACTCGCCCGGCGCGGGCCACGACACGCCCGAGAACCGTCCGACCCGCCCGGCGCGCAGGAACTTGTAGGCGATCACGTCGGCGCCCCGCCTGCCCGCCACGCGCGGAACAGCCCGAGCAGCTTCTCGCTGTGGGCGCCGTCGGCGGCGTCGTCGCCCATCCGCCCCAGCAGGTCGATCGTGCTGCGCATCTGCTCGACGTAGTTCGAGCACCCGCGGCAGATCACGATGTGGCGCTCGACGTCCGCGCGCTCGGCAGGGTCCAGCGCGTCCTCGAGGTAATCCGTCAGCACCTCGACGAACTCCTTGCACGTCAGATGCTCGACGTCGCCGGTCACGCGGGGGCTCCTTCGAGGAGATAGTGCTCGAGCGCCGCGCGCACCTTGGAGCGCGCGCGGTGCAGCAGGATGCGCTGGTTTCCGTCGCTGATACCCAATGCGTCGCAGACTTCATCAGGTGCCCAGCCCTCGACGTCGCGCAGCACGAGCACGTCCGCCTGGCGCGGCGGCAGCGTCTCGATCGCCTCGCGCACGCGCGCGAGCGTCTCCTTGCTCAGCAGGCGGTCCTCGGGCAGATGGCGCCAGTCGGCGGGCGCGGCCGCCCAGTGGCCGACCCAGCGATGGCCCTCGCCGCGGAAGCGGTCGGCGTCGACGGCGGCCCCGTCGTCGTCTGCGGCGAGCGCGGAGAACGGCGCGCTGCGGCGCTCGCGCACGGCGCGCGTCTTGGCGCGGTTGCTGAGGATCTGGAAGATCCAGGTCTTCAGCGACGAGCGGCCCTCGAAGCCGTCGATCCCGTTGAGCACCGCCAGCCAGGTCTCCTGCACGACCTCCTCGGCGACGGCGCCGTCGCGCACGAAGGTCCGCGCGAGGCGCAGCAGCGGCCTGCCGTAGAGCGCGACGAGTGCGACGAACGCCGTTTCGTCGCCGCGCCGCAGTGCGGCGACGAGCGCCCGTTCGTCCTCGCCGCCCGGTCGCTGTCCGGCGGGAATCGCGACAGGCTGCACGGCAGGTGAGTATCGCCGACCGGCGACCCGTTTCGCCAGCGCCGCCACCCGACGACCTGCCCCGGCGTCGGCCGGCTGCGCGTCACGCAGGCCGCCCGCGCACGGACATCGCGCACGCATGCCCGAGCCGCCGCGGCGACAGCGCGCCCGGCCGGCGCGGGCATGGCAGCTGGCAGGAGGACCGCAACGAGAACCTGAAGTCCGCGACCGGCAAGGACTGGCCCGGCCGGCCGCTGAACGCCGAGGCGCAGATGGCGGCCTACTTCGCCACCCGCCAGTGGGTGCGGGCGGTGCGCACGTGGATTGCCGACGAGCCGTTCTGGGCGCGCGCGCAGCGCTACGCGAGCAACCTGTCGGCGCTCAGGCACGACGTCAGCGGAGCGTTCAACATCTCGTGGCAGGCCGGTCGCTGGGCCGGTGAGGGCGGTGTGTGCACGCCGTCGTGCGGCGCCGACAGCGGCGCCGGCGGCAGCCTGCTCGGCCTGGACGTCGCGGTCAAGGCGTACTTCCTCGAGCGCGGGCGCACGATCTTCCGCCGCACGTTCGAGCGGATCGCGATGCAGATCTCCGCCGACAACCCGCCCGCCGTGCCGCTCTCGGCGGTGCCGGTGCAAGACAGCCGCGGCCTGCAGGCGCAGACGCAGTTCGTCCGGTCGCGGGTGCTGCGCATCCGCAGCGTCGGCTTCGGCGGCCTCGGCGATCCCGGGCCCGACGGAGCCGACATGTACGCCCGCGCGACGATCGCCGGTCAGCGCTACACGTCGCGATCATCAACGGCCGCGACAGCTTCTCGTTCCCAAGCCCTACCACCCCTTCACGTCCAGCAAGGCGGTGCCGGTCGGCGCTCGCTTCAACGAGCCCGTCTCGCAGATCCACGTCCACGTCCGCACGGGCTTGACACGCTGCGGCCGATCCTGCCGCCGCCGCCGCTCGAGCAGACGATCCGGTTCCCGGCGAGGCTCGCGGCCGGCGCGCAGGAGACGCGCGCGTTCGCGGGAACCTGTGCCGGGCCGCTGGCGACCGCCGTCGCGGACTCCGGCGGCACGGTCGACGAGAGCGACGAGTCGAACAACCAGCTCACGGCGCCGCCGCGCTTGTGCTGACCGCGGGCGCCCGCGGCCGCGCTACACGTGCGGCGCGAGCGTCCCGCGATCGACGAACGGCAGCCGCGACGCCAGCCCGCTGATCTCGAAGCAGCGCTGGACGGCGGCCGGGCCCGGGACGATCATCAGCCGCTTGCTGTGGAACTCGGCTCGGGCATTGGCGTGCAGCACGGGCTGCAGCCCAGTCGAGTCGATGAACTCGACCGCGCTGAGGTCGAGCACGATCTCGCTCGCGTCGGAGGCCTCCACGCGCCGCAGCTCGCGCTCGAGGCGCCACGCGCTCGCCGTGTCGAGCTCGCCCGAAGGCGCAACGACGTAGCGGTCGCGCTCGCGCTCGCAGCGGATCGTGAACTCCTCGGCGCCGGCGAGCTCCGCGGTGCGCGAACGAGGTGGGGGATGTCGTCGGAACACAGCGAGCTCCTCAAGACGTGGCGACCAGCCGTGGTCTGGGGTCCTTCACACCCGTCCTAACTCCCGGCGGCGGTCGGAGTTGGCCGGTGACGTCACCGAAGGGCCGGATCTCGGAGAGCTGCGACGCCGTGATCGGCGGGAGAGATCGAGCTCGTCGTCGACAACGACGGAGCGCGCGCGCGAGCCCGCCGTCGACGGCCCGAGGTCCAGGAGCCCGAGCGCGGGAGCCCGAGGGCCAGACGCCGCCGCCACCACCACCGCCGGCCGTGACGCAGGTGGTGCCCGCTGAGCCCGAGCCGGCGGCCTCGCCGTGAGTCGGCGCGGCCGTTTGCGGGCGTAGGGCCGAGGGCACCTGAGGCCCGTGCGGCTGGTGCTGAACGTCATCTGGCTCGTGCTCGCCGGCCTGTGGCTCGCGATCGGCTATGCCTTCGCCGCGCTGATCTG
The DNA here is from genome assembly GCA_035553935.1 of Solirubrobacteraceae bacterium. GTDB lineage: Bacteria > Actinomycetota > Thermoleophilia > Solirubrobacterales > Solirubrobacteraceae > CADCVQ01. The sequence continues at coordinate 15,164 of DATMJM010000039.1, read as the reverse complement.
CTTCGTGCTCATCATCACGATCCCGTTCGGGATCGCGGCGCTGCGGATCGCCGCCTACGCCCTGTGGCCGTTCGGCTCGACGGTCGTAACGCGCGCCGACGCCGGCGTGGCGTCCGGCATCGGCAACGTCCTGTGGATCTTGCTGTGCGGCTGGTGGCTGGCGCTAGGGCATCTGCTCAGCGGCGTCGTGCTGTGCCTGACGATCATCGGCATCCCGCTCGGCATCGCGAACTTCAAGCTCGTCCCGCTGGCGTTCCTGCCGCTCGGCCGCGCGATCGTCAGCGTCGAGGAGGCCGAGACGACGGGGGCTGGGCCGGCGTGACAGATCCGGCGAACGCCCTGCACAGCGGCCGTCTGATTCGCTGCTGCCGCGGGTAGGGCGGCTTGCATGGCGCAACGTGCGGGTGTCTCGTTCGAGCTGGAACGACTTGACGTGCAGGGCGACGAGCTCGTCGTGAGCGGACACTGGTCGGGTGTGCGCGGGCTGCGCTTCGTGCGTCCGACGCTCGTCGCGGCGGACCGTCGCATCCTTGCGACGCTCGAGCACAAGCCGTGGGCGCCGTCGCTGGATCAGACGTGGACGGCGGCGTTTCCGTGGAACGACGAGGACGTCGAGGCCGACGAGCTCGTGCTCGCCGTCTCGCCGCAGGTGATGGTGGCGCTGGGCGACGGCCCCGCCGCCGTGCCGCAACCCGCTGGCGCGGCGCCGATGCGGTCGCGCGCGCGCGAGGCCGAGCTCGCACCGCCGGCGCGCGAGCGCGCGGGGCGCGAGCCGGAGCCCGAGCTCGCGACGGCTGAGCCCGACGCGGTCGCGCCGGCGCCGAACCTCGACGCCGCCCGTGTCGCGGCGCTCGAGACGGAGCTCGACGAGGTCGCCCGCGCTCGAGCGGCCGCCGAGCGCGATCGCGACCGCGCGCTCGCACAGCTCGCCGAGGCGGTGGCGGCGCGCGAGGCGGCGGTGCGCACGCGAGCGCGGATGGAGCTCGCCCACGACGAGGCGCTCCAGGAGCGCGAGCGCGCCGAGGCGGAGGTCGCGGCCGCGCAGGCGCAGCGCGACGAGGCCAACGCCCAGCGCGACGAGGTGCTGCTCGCCTACCGCGCCCTGCAGCGCCGTGTCCGGGGCCGAGCTCGCGCAGGAGGATCGCGGCGGGGCACCCGCAGCACACGACGGCGACGGCGACGAGCCGATCGGCGTGCGCACGATGCCCGCGGCGCGGACGGTCATGGCCGAGCTGCAGCGCCCCACGAAGCCGCCGGGAAAGCTGCCCCTCTCGGTCGTCGACCTGTGGGTCGTGCGCGTCCTCGGCACCGTGGCGGCCGGCTGCTTCATCTTGCTGCTGGTCTCGATCCTGCGCGTCTTCGTCTGACGCGAGGCTGCGCTGCGGCCGGCGTCAGGCGCCGTGGCAGCGCTTGTACTTCTTGCCGCTGCCGCACGGGCAGGGGTCGTTGCGCGCCGGCGTCTGGCCGACGACCCGCGGCGGCTGGGGCGCGTAGACGGGCTCGGGCGCCTTGTTGACGCGCATCGCTGCCTTGTCGACGGCGCGCCATCCGGCGAAGTTCGACTCCCGCGCGCGCAGCAGGCGGGCCGTGTTGACGGCGACCGCGGCCGCCTTGTGCTTGTCGCACATCGTCGCCTTTGCGTCCTCGAGGCTCGTCGGGTAGCCAAACGCGTGGCCCTGGCAGGCCGGGCAGTCCTCGTCGACCGGCTCGACGGGGTCGAGCGTCACGTTCGAGCGGTCGAGGTCGACCTCGCCGAAGGCGTGCTGGACGAGGTCGGTCAGCGCGCCGAGGCCGACCGGGCTCCACGTGCGCTTGGCCTGGATCGATGGCACGCCGAGGTCGCTGTGATCGCCGTCGGCATCCGACAGCAGCCGCGGCACCTCGCCGCGCGCGGCGAGTCGCGGATACTCGCCCTGCAGCAACTCCTCCTCGCGCTCCAGGGCGGCGGCCAGCACCGGCGTCGCATAGCGGCCCACCGCGGCCGCGAGGTCACCCTCGGTCGCCTCCAGCGTGCGCCGTACGAGCGCGAGCGTGAGGTACAGGTCGACCTCGATCACGTCGTCGTCGAGCGTGACCGCCGTCCAGGCGTCACCGCGATCGGGGATCCAGCCCAGCGGGTCCTGCGTGATGACGAAGCAGCGCAGCCACAGCTGCCTGTGCTCCGGATGGACGTCGAGGTTGTAGGGCCAATCCAGGCGCAGCTCGACGAGCGCGAACTCGTCTTCGGGCGCGTCCTGGATGAGGGTCGCGGGATCGAGGTTCTGCGGGGCGGGCTGCGTCGCCATCTTCACCGTGAGGCTAATGCACCCGCGACCGCGCGCAGCCGGCACGCCGCACGCACGCGCGTAACGGATCCGCCCGGAGCGCGACGGTACCTCCCGACGACGACGCCCAGCAGGAGGAATCGCGATGACCGACCTGACCGAGATCGACGAGCAGCTCTGCGAGAGCTCGCGCTGGGACTTCTCGGATCTTCGCGCGCTGTACGTCAACTGCACGCTCAAGCGCTCGCCGGAGGTCTCCAACACGCAGGCGCTCGCCGACCGCTCGGTCGCGATCATGCAGCGCAACAGCGTGACGGTGGACGTCGTCCGCGCCGTCGACCACGACATCGCGACCGGGGTCTACCCGGACATGACCGACTACGGCTGGGAGGTCGACGAGTGGCCGGAGATCTTCGAGCAGGTGATGGCCGCGGACATCCTCGTGCTGCTGTCGCCGATCTGGCTGGGCGAGAAGTCGTCGGTCTGCACGAAGGTCGTCGAGCGCCTCTACGGCAACAGCCACCTGCTCAACGAGAACGGCCAGTACGCGTACTACGGCCGTGTCGGCGGCTGCATCATCACCGGCAACGAGGACGGCGCGAAGCACTGCGCGATGAACATCCTGTACTCGCTGCAGCACCTGGGCTACACGATCGCGCCGCAGGCCGACTCAGCGTGGCTCGGCGAGGCGGGACCCGGCCCGAGCTATCTCGATGCGGGCTCGGGCGGCCCCGACAACGACTTCACGAACCGCAACACGGCCTTTCTGACGTGGAACCTGCTGCACATGGCGCGGATGCTCAAGGACGCGGGCGGGATCCCGGCGCACGGCAACCAGCGCACGCAGTGGGACGCGGGCTGCCGCTACGACTATCCCAATCCGGAGCACCGCGTCTAGCTGTGCTCTAGCAGGTCGAACGGGCGGTCGCTCCCGCGAAGCGACGGGCGATCCACTTCGAGACGTACGGGGCGGTCTTCTCACCGACGTCGCCGTGCGCCACCCCGCGCGACGCGCGGTACTGGACGGTCGCTCCCTGGGCGCAGAGGTAACGTACGAAGCGCGCGGTCGCCGCCGGGCGCACGAACGCGTCGGCGCGTCCCTGCGTGATGATCACCGGCGCCGCGATCGCGGCCGCGCCCGGGGCGTTGCGCTCGAGCAGCTCGCGCCACGGCGGCTCGGTCCACGGTCGCCTGCTGCGGTACTCGAGCGCCACCGTGCGGCCCTCGAGCGCCGGGCCGATGCGGCCGTGGTCGACCGGCACGCAGAGCCCCGACAGCTCCTCGACGGTCGCGCGCGACGGGCCGGTGAGGACGCCGCCGAGGTCGAGCTGGGGATAGACGACGCTCCAGGTCGCCAGCATGTAGGCGGCCACGACGTCTCCCGCCGGGGTCCCGGCGGTGGTCTGCACCAGCCGCTCGAGGTTCGCCATCGGAGCGCCCGCTGCGACGCCCGCGAGCTCGAGCTCGGGCGCGTATGCGCGCGCCACCTGCCCGGTGAACAGTGCCGCGTGGCCGCCCTGGCCGACGCCCCAGACCGCGAAGCGCTGGCTGGCGTCGGCGCTGGCGAACCGGCGCGTGGCGCGCACGGCATCGAGCGTCGCGCGCGCGGTCGCCTCGCCGACGAGGTACGGATGCGTACCGGCTGTTCCGAGACCCTCGCCGTCGGGCACGACGACGGCATGGCCCGCCCGGATGAATCGCCTCAGGCCGTCGATGTCGTCGAAGAACCCGCGGCCGTGCGAGACCGCGCAGTCGCGCGCCACGCCGACGGTGCCGTGCGCGACGGCGACGATGCTGCGCCTGCTCGACGGCGCCGGCCGGAGCGGGACGAACAGCAGCGCGCTCAGCGCCGCGGGGCCCCCGCCGTGATCGCGCGACAGGTAGAGGATCCGGTAGGCCTTCGAGCCGGCCGGCGGCCTGCTCAGCGCCTCGCTGCGCAGGACGCTTCCGGGAGCGTCGGCAGGCAGCGGGTCCGGCGCCTCGTAGAACCCCCCGAGCGACTGCTCGCTCGCGCCGTCGCGCAGCACCACGACCGTGAGCGCGACGCCGGCGAGCGCTGCCAGCGCAGCGAACGCGATCGCCAGCCGCCACCGGGGCGACCTGCGCGGCGCATCGCCGTCGTGCGCGTCCTTCACGCGGCGACTGTAGCCCGCGTGCCGGTCACCGACGACCGCATCCTGAGCCGATCGCCGGCAGGCGCTCGTCCGCGCGCGGCGCGGCGCGACGAGGATGCCGGCAGACCAAACGACCGAGCGAGGCCTACGACGTGGACGCGCGACTGAACCGCCGGCAGGCGCTCGGGGCCGTGGGCACGATCAGCCTCGGCGGCCTGCTGGCCGCCTGCGGCGACGGCGACGGCGGCGCCACGCTGCAGCCGCGACCGGGCACGACGGCGACGACCCCGTCGCAGCTCGACGAGGCTGCGAGCTGCAGCGTCACGCCCGAGCAGACCGAGGGGCCCTACTACTTCGACGTGGACGCGATCCGCCGCGACATCCGCGAGGATCGCGCGGGATCCCGGCTGCGCCTCGCGATCCGCGTGCGCGAAGCCGCCTCATGCGAGCCGATCCCGGACGCGGTGGTCGACATCTGGCACGCCGACGCGCAGGGCGGCTACTCCGGCTTCGACGGCGCCGGCGGCGGCCCGAGCGCCACGCGCTACCTGCGCGGCGCGCAGGTCACCGGCGCCGAGGGGATCGCCGAGTTCGTGACGATCTATCCCGGCTGGTATCCCGGCCGCACGGTGCACATCCACGCGAAGGTCCATCTCGAGGCGACCACCGTCCTCACGACGCAGGTGTACTTCGACGACGATCTCTCCGACGCCGTGCTCGCGACGAGCCCCTACGCCGGCCGCGGCGAGCGCGATCGGCGCAACGACGGCGACGCGATCTTCGACGCGGCACTCGTGATGACGACGAGCAGGCAGAGCGGCGGCCACCTCGCGCTCATGAACTTCGACGTGCGGCGCTCCTAGCGGCGAGGCGCGCTCGGTCGGGGGCGCGAGGCCACGCCGCCGGCGCCGCTGTCGCACGTGCGGCAACCGGGGTCCCCCGGGCGCCGGCGCCGGTAGCGTCGAGCCGATGCGGTGCATCGTGCTGCTCGGCGCGGTCTTGCTGGGCGTGCTGGCGCCGCCCGCGCGCGCCGAGTTTCCCGGGCAGGATCTCCTGCTGCTCTCGCGCAACGCCGCCGGCGCCGCGGCGGATGCTCCGGCCCGCAACGCCGTGATCTCGCAGGACAGGCGCTTCGCGCGAGTCGTGGCGTTCGAGTCGGCGGCGACGAACCTCGTACCGGGCTCGGGTGGCGCCGGGAACGTCTACGTCGCGCGGCGCGCGCCGGGCTACGGCGACAACGGCACGCCGTGGCAGTTCGGGAGCATCACGCTCGCGTCGGCCGGCCTGGGCCGGCAGCCGGCCGACGGGGCCTCGTGGGGAGCCTCGCTGGGCGGCACGTCGCGCGTCGCACCGCGTTGTGTCGCGTTCGTCTCGGCGGCGAGCAACCTCGTGCGCGGCGACACGAACGGCACCCCCGATGCCTTCGTCCGCGACCTTCGCAGCGGCCGCGTCGTCCGCGTCTCCGTCGACAGCCGCGGGCGCCAGTCGCGCGGCAGCGTCTCGGAGGTCGCCGCCGACGGGCTGTGCACGCGGGCGGCGTTCGTCTCCGACGGCGGCGACCTCGCGCTGACGCGCACGCGCAAGCGATCGTGGCGCAGCGCCGTGACGCGCTCCTCGCCGGCCGGGCGGCGGCAGGTCTACGTGCGCGCGATCGGCGGGACGCGCGGGATCGACCGCGCGCTGCGCGGGCTGACGTTCCTCGCCTCCGCCACGGCGCGCCGGCCGGGCAACGGCGACTCATACGAGGTCGCGTATTCGACGAACAGCCGGGCGCTCACGTTCGCCTCCGAGGCGACGAACCTCGCGCGGGGCGACCGCAACGGCGTCACCGACGTCTACCAGCGCGTGATGGTGCGCTCCTACGGCGTGCGGATCAGGGGGCGCCGCGCACAGCACCTCCGGATGGCGACGCGGCTGATCTCCAAGAACGGCGCCGGGCGCGCGGGCAGCGGTCCGTCGGCGAGCCCCGCGTCGAACGTCGACGGCAGCGTCGTGGCCTACGTGACGACCGCGCCCGACCTCATCGGCGGGCATCCACGCCGGGCGACGCAGGTCGTCCGCGCGACGCTGCGCGGGGCGCGGGGCGACAGGCTGCTCGTGTCGCGCGCGGACTCGGGCGCGCCGGGTGCCGGGGCGAGCGGCGCGCCGAGCGTGACGGCCGGCGGCGAATGGGTCTTCTTCCAGACGGCGGCGCCCGACGTCGCGTGGGACACGGCGCGCGGCGCGGACGCGAACGGCGTCGCGGACATCGCCTTCTGGCTGCAGGCCAGCGGCGCGCGCCTGCTGCTCGCGCGGACGGGCGCGTCGGCGCCCGCCGCCAAGCCGGTCACGAGCCCCCACGGCAACTACGTCGTCTTCGAGCGCGGCGGGCACGTCTGGCTGAACTACATCGGGCCGAAGTAGGGCGCCGCTGCGCCGGGCCACCTCGAGGCCCGCGTGCCAGCCCGGCGCGCGGCCGCGCGGCGGCGGCGCGAGGCCGTGCGCGACGGCGGGATCGCCCGTGAGCCGCTGCGGGCCGCATCGGCGAGGCCGGGGATCGACCCGCCGCGTCAGCAGCGCACCGCGTAGCTGCCGTGCGCGGCGTCCGCACGTCCGCCTGAACCCTCGCCTACTCCGCCTGGCGGCCGAGGATCACCGTGAAGCGCTCCACGCGCCTGCGCTCGGCATCGCTCAACGCTCCGTCGGCCGCGACGAGCAGCGTCATCGGGCCGCGCCGCTGCGCCCACCGCCGGGCATCCTCGCTGAAGGACGGCGCGACCCAGATCAGCGGCTTGGCGGCGGCGTACGCGATGACCGTGGCCTCCTGCTGCTCGGCGGTCTCCTCGGCGCGCAGCACCGGCACCGTGACGAGGTCGAGGTCGTGGGCGAGCGCGGTGATCGCGTCCAGCCCGCCCGCGTCGGCGAGGACGGCGACCTCGCCCTCCTCGAGCATCGTCTCGACCCAGCCGGCGGGCGCGGCGTCCAGCACGGCCGGCGTGCAGGCCAGGCGGAAGAGCGGATCGGACACGGGCAGGAAGCTACCGCGTCGGCGCGCGCGAGCCCGCGCCGAAGCAGACGAAGCCGGCGCTCGTGGCGTAGTCGGCCGGATCTGCGCGATCGAGCGCGGCCGCGCGCGCCGCCGCCAGCGCCGGCGCCGGGTCGTCACCGGCCGCCAGGCGGGCGTGCAGCGCGAGCATGAGCCGGTGCGTCGGCTCGTCGGGCACGGGCGCGACGCTCGCGATCAGCGCGCTCGTGCCCAACGCCAGCAGCGCGCCGCTGAAGCCCATGAGCTCATCGCCCGGCCGCACGGCGCTGACGCCGCCGTCGCAGGCGCTGAGGATCATGTCGCGCGGCGCCGACCGCAGACGCTCGAGGTCGTAGACCGTGAGCGGCCCGTCGGCGAGCTGCAGCGAGGAGAACAGCGGGTTGTCGGCGCGGAAGGTGCCGTGGCTCGCGACGTGCGCGCGCTGCGCCGTCTCGAGCGCCGCGGCTACCGTCTCGACGCGGGCGTCGGCCGCGAGCAGGACCGCGGCGGCCGGATGGCGGGCGGCGAGCGCCTGCACCTCGGCGGCCGCATGCGGCAGCCCCGGACCGGCGGCGAGCACGAGCGCCGCATCGCCGGCCGCGACACGGCGCTCGGCCGCGCGCAGCCACAGCGCCGCCGACGGCGCGACGCTCAGCGCGCGCCCGGCGCACGAGTGCAGCGCGGCCCACGGCACGGCGTGCAGCTCGCCCGTCGGCACGAGCACGAGCTCGCGGTCGCCGAGCAGCGCCGCGAGCGGTGCGAGCAGGCAGGCGTCGAGCTCGCGCGCCGCGTGCTCGGCGTTCTCGCGAGCGATCTCGAGCGCCACGGCCGATCCGGCGCCCCGGGCGAGCCTGCGCAGCGCAAAGCGCAGCGCCTGCAGCTCGCGCTGCGCCGCCGCGGAAGCCCCGAGCGCGACGAGCCGCGCGCGCGACCGCTCGACGACCACCGCCCAGAGCGCGTCGCCGTCGCGCACGAACTCGACGAGCGCCCGCTCGGCGCCCAGCGCCTCGCGCAGCCGCTCGACGGCCGGCGGCGCGGTCGCCTCGCCCTCCGCGCGCGCGCCGGCGGCGTGGCGCGCGCGCCGGCGCACCGCGGCCTCCAGGTCGGTCTGGCGGCGCAGCAGGCGGCGCGTGTCCCCCGCCTCCTTGCCCGCCTCGTCGATCGCCGCGAGCACCGTGCGCAGCTCGGCGAGATCGGCTGCCAGCGCCGCGTCGTCGGGTGGCCGCGCCGGCCGCTGCCACAAGGCGCCCGCGCGTCCGCGCTCCGCCCATTCCAGCACCGCCGCGGGGCGGCGCGAGGCGAGCGCGAGGCGCAGCCCGAGCGTCGCCAACGCGTTGCCGTGCACCGCGGCGCCCGCCCGCAGCTCGGTCGCGCCGAGGCTGAGGCGGTGCTCGTCGAGCACCGCCAGCCCAGCGCGCAGCGCGCGCAGCGCCGAGCCGCGCCGGTCCTCCGCCAGCCGCCGCAGCGCCTCGGCGTGCCACGCGCCCACGCGCAGCGCGACCGGTCCGCCGCGGCGGGCGCGGGCGACGTCCTCCAGCATCCGCGCGGCATCGGCGCGGCTGCCCAGCGCGAGCGCCACGCGCGCCGCCAGGACGCGCGCGTCGAGCGCCGCGGCCGGCCAGCCGGCGGCCGCGAGCGCGCCGGCGGTCGTGCGCGCACGAGCGTGGAGCGACGGACTGCGCTCGCCGCTGGCGAAGGCGGCGTGCACGGCGGCGTGCTGCGCGAGCGCTGTCCACCCGGGGCGGCGCTGGCGCTCGAACTCGCCGGCCGCCTGCTCGGCGGCCCGCAGCGCCGCGTCGCAGTCGCCGTCGGCGAGCGCCGCCTCGGCGAGTGCCAGGCGCGCTTCGGCCAGCTCGGCCGCCATCGCGTTCTCCTCCAGCCGTGCGACCGCGCGCTGCGCGCTGACGCGCGCCTCGTGCCCGAGGCCCGCGGCGAGCAGCGCGTGGCAGCGGTCGAGCTCGAGCACGCCATGACGCGCGCCCGCCTGCGCGATGACCGGCTCGGCGGCGTCGAAGCTCGCCAGTGCGGCCGGCAGGTCACCGCGCCGCGTCGCCACCCAGCCGAGGTTCTGCAGCATGGTCGCGGCCAGCAGCGGCTGGTCGAGCGTGAGCGCGATCCGCAGCGCGTCGCGCAGGTCGCCCTCCGCCGCGCGCAGCGCGCCGCGGTAGGCGTGCAGGACGCTGCGGTTGCACAGCAGCTTGGCCTCGGTCTGCGCGTCGCCGGCGCGGCGCGCGGCGGCCAGCCCGCGGCGGTAGCCGGCGAGCGCCTCCTCCATCCGCCCGAGGCGCTCGAGGATCGCGGCGTGCTGGAGCGCCATCTGCGCGTCGCCGTCGCCGGTGCGCGCGGCGATGCCCGCCTGGCGCAGCGCGGCGGCCGACCGCCCCTCGTTGAGCAGCGCGAACGCGAGCGCCATGCGGGCCTCGCCCGTGCGCTGCGGCGAGCGCGCGCGGCGCGCCGCCTCGACGGCGGCGCGCAGGCGTTGGACGGCGGTCGCCGCGTCGTCGAGGTCCAGCGCCGCCATCCCGAGCGCGCGCAACGCGACGGACGCGCTCTCGTGGTCGCGCGCCGCGCGCGCCCGCTCGAGCGCCTCCGACGCCAGCTCGCGCGCCCGCGCGGGATCGACGCCGAGCAGGCGGTGCGCCTCCGCGGCGAGCGCGGGCGGCTCGCTCAGACCGTCAACCATGCGGTCTCGACGAGCCGGCCGGCGCCGGGCGCTGCGTCGAGACGGCAGCGCAGGCGCACGGGTCCGGGCGCGACGCCGCGGGCGGCGAAGCGCCCGCGCTCGTCGGCGCGGACGGCGAGCAGCTCGTCGCCGTGGCGGATCGCGACGTCGGCCGCCTGCGGCGGCACGAGCTGCCCGGCGAGGCGCAGCGTCGCGGCCGCGTCGCCGCCGTCGGGCTCGGCCTCGACCTCGATCGTGAGGTCGCCCGCCTCGAACGTCAGCGTGCGCGGCCCGCCGGCGGCGCCGCGCACCGCCAGCGCGGGCTCGTCGACGGCCGAGTCGTGCACGAGCGCCGCCAGCTCGGCTTCGAGCGTGCGCCACTCGATCGCCGCCCGCGCCGCGATCCGGACGTCCTCGGGAACGGGGTCGACCTGCGCGATGACATGGCGCAGCTCCGCCATGAGGTCGTCGTCGTCGGGGGGAGGTGTGGGGTCTGAGGGCATGCTCATCAGGTGTAAGAGCGAGGCGGCGCCGGCGTGATACGTGCTCCCGCCATCGCCCTGCGCAGCGTGGCGAGGCAGCGTCCGCGGGTCGGGCCGATGCTTCCCACCGGCATCCCCAGCGCGGCGCCGACGTCCTCGTAGCTCGGGGCAGGGTCGGCGGCGAGCATCCGCAGCAGCGTCTGGCAGCGCGCGCTCAGGGTCGCGAACGCGCGCCACAGCGCGGCGTCGCGCTCGCGCTCGAGCAGCTGCGCGTCGAGGTCGGACGGCATGCTGTCCTCGGGGATGCGGTCGTCCTCGGTCGGGATCGTGCGCGCCTGGTGGCGCAGCACGCGCAGGCACTCGTTGCGCGCGGTCGTCGCCAGCCAGCCGCTCAGCGCGTCGGGGTTGCGCAGGTCGTCGACGTGCTCGAGGAGCTTCAGCCACGTCGTCTGCACCACGTCGGAGGCGCTCGCCGAATCGAGCCGGTGGCTGCGCGCGACGCTCCACAGCAGCCCCTCGTAGCGCTCGACGAGCGACTCCCACGCCGCGCGTTCGCCCGAGGCGGCGCGGCCAACCAGCTGCCCGACCTCCATCGCCATCTCCCAACCTCACTCGTTGCCGTCGGCCAACAGTACGCGACATATCCGAAGAAGCCTGCGTGCGAGGTATTTTCTCGCTGCTGGAGCTCTCTGACCGTCGACGGCCGCCCCGGCCGGCCACTGCGCCGCGGGTCCACCCACATCGAGGAGCACCATGATCAAGCCATCAGATGACAGCAGCAAGGTCCCCTGGGACGACCTGTGGACCCGGACGCTCGAGGAGCAGATCGACAAGGGGGAGATCGGCTTGCACGGCGATCTCGGCAACCCGCGCGGCGACTGGGTGCTCTTCCGCCCGGGGCGGCTGCTCGTCGACGAGCGCGCCTCCCGCGTGCGCGCGGTGCAGTCGGCGCTGAAGTCCGGCGGCGCCAGGCCGGCACGCTCGCGCGGCGACGAGCGTGATCGCGAGGTCGCGGCGCGCCTCGGCCTGCGCCTGTACGACAGCCGCGCAGACGGCGCCGAGCTCGTCGACACGGTGCGCGCGATCAACAGGTCCGTGGCGCGCTCGGCCTCCCTTGACCACGTGCTGATCGGCGGCCCGGCGCGCTGGGGCGGCGACAGCACGCCGGTCCCGATCAAGGATCCCGGCACCGTCCCCGGGTCCGACGCCGCGGCCGGCAAGGGGATCGAGGTGGCGGTGCTCGACACGGGGATCGCCGCGGAGGTCGGCTTCGCCGTCGCGTCCGGCGCCGGCGACGTGGAGGTTCCCGATGCCGACGGCGACGGCAGCCGCGACGCGCCGGCCGGCCACGGCACGCACGTCGCGGGCCTCGTCGCGTCGGTCGCCGCCGGCGCGAGGATCACGGCGCGCCGGATCCTCGAGGGCGTCGCGGGCATCGCCGGCGACCTGGCGGTCGCGGGCGCGCTGCTCGAGCACGCGGGCGCCGACGTCATCAACTGCTCGTTCAGCGGCCCGGTGCTCGACGACGGCCCGCCGCTCGTCGTCGAGCGCGCACTGGCCGCGCTCCCGCCGTCGACCGTCGTCGTCGCGTGCGCCGGCAACCTCGGGACCGACCGGCCGCAGTGGCCGGCCGCCTTCAAGGGCGTCATCGCGGTCGGCGCGATCCACCGCCCGCGGCGCAGCCGTCGCTGGCAGCAGCCGGACTTCACGAACTTCGGCGGCTGGGTGGACTGCTGCGCGCCGGGGGTCGACGTGCCGAGCGCGTTCCTGTCGGGGATCGACGGCTTCGGCGGCTTCGCGAGCTGGTCGGGGACCTCGATGTCCTGCCCGCAGGTGGCGGGCGCGATCGCCGCGATCGCCGCGCGCGACGGCAACGGCGTCAGCGCCGCCGCCTACAAGCTCGTGCACGATCCGTCGCGACCGCGCCTCGACGGCCTCGGCGCGATCGTCGATCCGGCGGACCTGCCCTGAAGGCGCGCCCGCGGGCGCGCCGTCAGGCGAAGAGGGCGGGCGGCCGGCGGTCGCGCTCGCGCCGGCGCGGCGAGCAGTCGACGCACAGACCGGCGGCTTCGAGGCGCGCCAGCGCGTCGGCGACGTCCTGCCGGTCGAGCTGCGGGTGGTCGCGGACGACTGCCGCGAACAGGTCGCCCAGCGTGCGCGATCCGTCCGCGAGCTCGACGAGCCGATGGACCGCGCCGTGGGGGTCCTCGAGCGTGACCACGTCGTCGCGGCCGACGACGTGCAGCTCGCCGTTGCCGCGCAGCAGCGGGGCGATGATCGACATGCGGGGACGGGGTGCAGCGTGCATCGTGCTCCTTGGTGTGCTCGGGTGGATCGCGCCGCGGATCGTGCGAGGCGCCGGTGAAGGTGAGATCACGCTCGGCTCGCGCTGATACGCGCGAGCGCGTGGTTGCATCGCGTCCGGCGACTGCGCGATGCTCATCCGATGGGTCCGCACGAGTCGCCCGGCGATCGCGACGACGACGAGCTGTCCTGGACGGGCAGCGAGGTCGACGAGGAGCCTGCGGCGAGCGAGCCCGAGCCGGCGCCGGCTCCCGAGCCGCGCACCGCAAGCATCCCGCCACCGGGCGCGGAGCTGCCCCCGCCGCCTCCGCAGGCGAAGCCGGGCGGCGGCCTGCTCGCCAAGCTGCGCCGCAGGCTCGGTCGCTGAGCGCCGCGGCGCTACAGCGCGCAGTCGTCGGCGCCGACGATCTCGGCGCGCATGTTGCGCTCCATCATCCGCAGCGAGCAGCGCGCGAGGTCGGCGTGGATGCCGGCGACCGCGTCGCGCGGCACCGCGACGGCGAACCGGCGCACGTAGGCGTCCAGCGCCGAGTACAGGATGCACTGCTCGGTCACCTGCCCGACGAGCACGATGCGCTCGATCTCCTGCTCGCGCAGCAGGAACTCGAGCTGCGTCTCGTAGAAGATCGAATGGCGCGCCTTGGCGATGAACCAGGTGCCGTCGGCGGGCGCGATCGGCTCGACGACGTCGGCCGCCCGCCCGGCGACCGCCCGCTCGAGGATCTCCGGCCGCCCGGCGCTCCAGTCGCCGTAGTTGTCGTTGACGTACACGACCGGCGTCCCCTCGCGGTTCGCGCGCTCGATGAGCGCCCGCATCGCCGGCAGCGCCTCGCGCACGGACTCGATGAGGACGTCGGCGTCCTCGTGGTCGTACTCGTTGAGCATGTCGATGACGATCACGGCGCTCCTCACGCGGCGACCACTACCCGCTCGCGTCCCGCGCCAGACCGACGCGACATCATGTCCGGCATGCTCGTCGGCCACGCCGAATCCGCGCCGCAGCGGCGATGAGCGCAGGCGCCGGGATCTGCGTCGGCCTCGACGTCGGCACCGGCAGCGCGCGGGCGCTCGCCGTCGCCGGCGACGGGACGGTGGCCGGCCGCGGCGTCGCAGCGCTGCACAGCATGCGCGACGGCGACCGCCACGAGCAGGATCCCGCGAGCTGGTGGGGCGCCGTCGCCCGCGCCTGCCGTGAGTCGCTGCGCGACGTCTCGCCCGGCCTCGTGCGCGCGGTCGCGACCTGCGCCACCTCGGGCACGATCCTGCTCGTCGATCGCGGCGGGCAGCCGCTGACGCGCGCGCTCATGTACGACGACGCGCGCGCCGCCGAGCAGGCCGAGCGCCTCGGGCTCGCGACGTCGTGGGCGCTTCCCAAGCTCGCCTGGCTGATCGAGCACGAGCCCGTCGCCCGAGAGCCCGCCGCGCGCCTTGCCCACCAGCCCGACGTCATCACGCGGCGCCTCGTGGGGGAGCCAGTCGCGGCGGATGCGAGCCATGCGCTGAAGACCGGCTACGACCCCGGGCGCGGCGCCTGGACGCTGGCCGTCGGCGAGGCGGCCGAGCTGCTGCCGCCGGTCGTGCCGGCCGGCACCGTCCTCGGCACCGTCTGCGCTCAGGCCGCCGCGCAGACCGGGCTGCGCGCGGGGATCCCGGTCGTAGCCGGGATGACCGACGGCTGCGCGGCGCAGATCGCCGCCGGCGCGCTGCGGCCGGGCGACTGCAACTCGGTGCTCGGCACGACGCTCGTCCTGAAGGGCTGCTCGCGGCAGCGGATCGAGCAACCCGCCTACGGCGTCTACTCGCACCGCGCGCCCGACGAGGGCTGGCTGCCGGGCGGCGCGTCGAGCAGCGGCGCCGGCGTCCTGCCGGCGACGTTCCCGGGCCGCGACCTCGACGAGCTCGGCCGGCAGGCCGCCGAGCACGAGCGCACCGGCGTCGTCGCCTACCCGCTCGTCTCGCGCGGCGAGCGCTTCCCGTTCGCGGCGCCCGATGCGCGCGCCTTCATGCTCGGCACGCCGGCAGGCGACGGCGAGCATGCCGCCGCGCTGCTGCAGGGCCTCGCGCTGGTCGAGCGGCTGTGCCTCGCGCGCCTGGAGCAGCTCGGCGCGCCCGCCAGCGGAGAGCTGAGCCTCACCGGCGGCGCGACGCGCAACCGCGCCCTCTGCCGGCTGCGCGCCGACGCGCTCGGCCGGCCGGTACGCCTGCCCGAGCAGAGCGAGTCGGCGTTCGGCATGGCGATCCTCGCGATGGCCGCCGCCGACGGCGAGCCGGTCGCCGGCGCCGCGCGGCGAATGTCGCGCACGCGCGAGGTCATCGAGCCGCGGGCCGCGATGC
>DATMJM010000038.1:0-2679 GCA_035553935.1 Solirubrobacteraceae bacterium | reverse complement strand
GTGGTCGAGGTGCTCGAGCACGTGCCACAGCGACACGACGTCGAGCGAGCCGGGCGCGACGGCCGCGTCCTCGATCCCCGCCTGCTGCAGCTCCACGCCGAGGGCGCGCGCCCCCTCGACGCCCCGCCGCGAGGGCTCGATCCCGTCGGCGGCCCACCCGGCGGCGCTCGCGTGCGCGACGAAGCGCCCGCGACCGGCGCCGACGTCGAGCAAGCGGCCGGGCGGCCTGGCGCCGGCGCGGTCGAGCAACGCCAGCCGGTGGCGGTCAAAGGCTCGCAGCAGCGGCATCGCCAGCCGTGCGCCGCGCGGCGCACCGCTGCCGTAGGCGCCCTCCTCGTGCGCCGCCGCCGGCGCGGGCGCCAGCGTCACGGCGCTGCCGCACGCCTGGCAGCGCGCCAGGTCGTAGTCGCCCGGTAGCGCCGGATCGGAGCCCCGGACGGTGCGCCACGCACGCAGCGCACCCGCGCCGCACGCGGTGCAGGCGCGGGGCTCGGAGCTCGCTCGCCCCGCGGTCCGGGCCTCAGCCACCCCTGTCGTGGAAGTAGAATCCCGGCAGCGCCGCGCGCGTGATCTGCGCCGTCATGTGCGCGGCCAGCTCGAGGTCGCCCGTGCGCACGGCGAGGTCGTCGAGCGTGACGATCCCCGTCAGCCTGCCGCCGTCGAGGACCGGCAGGCGGCGGATCCCGTGGCGGACCATGAGCTCGGCCGCCTCCTCGACGTCCATCCCCGGCTCCGCGGTGACGACCGGCGAGGAGGCATGCGCGGAGACCGGGTCGCCGGGGTTGCGGCCGTCGGTCAGCGCGCCGATGGCGAGGTCGCGGTCGGTCACGAAGCCGGCGAGCGAGCCGTCCTGCTCGTCGACGAGGACGACCGAGCCGACGTTGCGCTCGCGCATGAGCTCGGCGACCTGGCGGACCGAGGCGGTGGGCGAGGCGCTGACGACGCCCTCCGTCATGACGTCACGGATGTCCACGAGCGCAACATACACTTGCGCCGTGGCCGCCACTCCGGACGAGACGCTCGCCGAGGAACGCCAGCGTCGCACGAAGGCCGGAGCCGCCGCGATCGGAGCGGGCGTGCTCACGCTCGTCGGGTCGCTGCTGGTCCTCGCCGCGAGCAGGGACTTCCCGGTCGCCCGCCTGCTCGAGACGCTGCGCTCGAGCCTCGGCCTCGACACCGGCACCGGACCGCTGCAGCAGGTGGTCCTGTACTTCGACGACAACCTCGTGCTCGTCGCGGCGGCGCGCATCGTGCCTGCGATCGCGACCGGCCTGACCGGCTACGCGCTGGTCATGCTCTACCGCTCGATCAAAGCGCGCGATCCGCAGGTCGGCAAGGCGGCGCTGATCGCCTCGATCTCCGGCGCGGTGCTGACCGTGGTCGCCGCCACGGTGGGAACGACCTCGCTCGCGATCCAGGTGACCGACTTCGCGGGCAGCGCCCAGCAGAGCGAGGATGCGGCGCGCGACGTGCTGAGCTCGCCGTTCACGTCCGGCGCGCTGCAGCTCACGCTGCTCGGCACGCTGATCACGGCCGTCGGCCTGCTGCTGACCGCTCGCAGCGCGATGAAGGTCGGCCTGCTGACCCGCTTCATGGGGGTGCTGGGGATGATCGTCGGCGCGCTGTTTCTCATCCCGTGGCTCGAAGGGTCGTTCCCGTTCGTGCGGATCTTCTGGCTCCTCGCGCTAGGCATGCTCTTCCTGCACCGCTGGCCCGGCGGCATGCCGCCGGCATGGGTGACCGGTGAGGCCCATCCGTGGCCGACGCAGCAGGAGCTGCGCGAGCAGCGAGCGGCCGCGCAGGCCGAGCGCAGCACCGCCGCGCCCGAGGACAAGGCGCGCCGGCCGCGCCGCGGGCGCGCCGAGCCGCCCGAGACGCCGGCGCCCGAGCCGCCGCCGCGGGCGGCCAAGGCGCACTCCTCCTCCAAGAAGAAGAAGCGCAAGCGCCGCTGACCCGCCGGTGGCCGCGGGGCGGTACCGTGCGCTGACGATGACCTACGAGGAAGCCTGCGCCACGCACGAGTGGCAGGTACCCGAGCGCTACAACATCGCCGCCGACGTGTGCGACAAGCACCCGCGCGACAAGCTGGCAATGATCCACGAAGACCCCGACGGCAACGTGCGCGAGGTGCTCTGGGGACAGCTGCAGGACATGTCCGACCGGTTCGCCCTGCGGCTGCTCGAGCACGGGGTGCAGCGCGGCGACCGCGTCGCGATGCTCCTGCCGCCAACGCCCGAGACCGCCGCCGCGTTCCTCGGCACGTGGAAGATCGGCGCGATCCTGCTGTCGATGTCGATCCTCTACGGCGACGAGGGGATCCGCCACCGCCTCGACGACTCGCAGGCGACGGTCGTCGTGACGAACGCCGCCAACCGCGGCCGGGTCGAGGGCTCCTGCGAGGTGCTCGAGCTCGAGCCGGGCGGCCTCGACAGCGGCTCGACCGACCACGAGACCGTCGAAACGTCGTGCGACGACCCGGCGCAGCTGTACTACACGTCCGGCACGACCGGCCTGGCGAAGGGCATCCTGCACGCCCATCGCTACATCCTCGGCCACGAGGAGTTCGTCTACTGCCACGACGTGCAGGACGGCGAGCGCTTCCACGGCATGGGCGAGTGGGCGTGGGCCGCCGGGATCGCGCCGCTGCTGGGTCCCTGGCGCCTGGGCGCCGTGCAGGTC
>DATMJM010000037.1:0-5934 GCA_035553935.1 Solirubrobacteraceae bacterium | reverse complement strand
GTTGTTGATCGCGGTGGCGCTGCCGCCGATGCCCGTCGCCGTCGAGTTGATCGTGCCGGCGGTGTCGTTGATGTCCGTTGCCGTGCCGCCGATCGTGGTGGCGCTCGTGTTGATCGTGCCCGCGGTCGAGAGGATCGTGCTCGCGAGGCTGTCGATCGACGTCGCGTCGTTGTTGATCGAGCGCGCGCGGGCGACGATCCTCGTCAGGACGGCGTCAAGCGGCGACGCGGTCCTGAGGATCGACGAGGCGATCCGGTTCGTCGTCTGGAGCTGGCGGATCGAATCCGTCGCAGCGTTGATGCCGACGCCGGTGTCGCGGATGCTCTTCGCCTTCTTGTCGATGGCGCGAGCGGTGTTCACGGTCTCGGCGAGAAGGCCCGCCGCGATCGTGACCGACGCGGCGACCAGGACCAGGATGATGACGTTGACGCCCTGAACGCCGCCGCCGCCGCCCGGCGACCGCCTCGCGGCGGGCTGCGCGGCAGCGGGCCGTGCGGCAGCAGGCTGCTGCTGCTGCGGGCCTTTCGGCTTCCTCTTTAGCGCTGGCACGGAACGCTCCACCGATGCGGCGCCGATGCGCCTGGCCGTATAAGCACTGTGGCTCCCCTCTGTTTATGACGCTCCCGACGCGCCGGCGAAGTGCCATCGCGTACAGGTGCTCGCTCCCAAATGACTCGATTCCGGGTCCCGGTACGTCTCCCTCTGCCCCGACCCAGCCGGTTCTGTGCGCGACACTAGTACACCGCGGGCAGGAATGTCCAGTGGCCCAAGCCCGCGCGCACCCTACCGGGGGGTGCGGACGGCGAAAAGAGGGCGCTGACCAGGTGTTCTTAGCCTCTGTTAAGAAAGATTTGACCGCGTCTGCCGGGCCCGCGTGCGAGCCCCGCGCCGACCCGGCCGCAGCCCGCGTCGGAGACTCCGGGGCTGCCGCGCACGTCACTCGATCGCGGCTGTCAGGCTGTGCGCCGATGAGCGACCGGCGCGACCTCGGGCACGAGCCGACATGAGGCGCGACCAGCGTTCCGTGCGCCTGCTGCTCGTCCTCGTGCTCGTGCCCGTCCTGATCATCGCCGGCGTGCTCGCCACAGCGGTGCTCGGCCACGGGGGCTCGCGGCACCGCGCGCAGCCGGCCGAGCGCGCGCCGCAATCGCCGTCGTCGCCCGGAGGCGCGGTGCGCGACGTCGAGCGCGTCGACGTCGGCAGCGGCGCGCGCGGCGCCGCCGTACTTCGCCCGCCAGGCTCGGCCGGCGAGCCGGGACCGGTCGTGATCTTCGTGCACGGCTGGGCGGCGATCGATCCCGATCGCTACGGCGCCTGGATCGAGCACCTGGTGCGCGGCGGCGCGACCGTCATCTTCCCGACCTACCAGACCAGGCCCGCCCGCGACACGATCACGCCGCTCGTCAACGTCCTGACGGGCGTCCGCGCGGCGCTCGCGCACGTGTCGGTCGCGCCGGGGCGGCTCGTCGTCGCCGGCCATTCGGTGGGCGGCGCGCTGGCCGCCGACTACGCCGCGGTCGCCGGCTCGCAGCAGCTGCCCGTCCCGGCCGCCGTCTTCAGCGTGTATCCCGGCCGCAGGCTGCGCCATCTGACCACGCATATCCCCGAGGTCGACCCCGCCGCGATCGCACCCGGTACGCGGGTGCTCGCCCTCGCGGGCGAGCGCGACAGCGCGGTCGGCGTCTCCGCCGCGCGGCGCATCGCGGACGGCGCCGTGCGGGCCGACGCGGAGCTGCGGCTCGTCCGCGACGACGCCGTCGACGACCACAGCGCGCCGCGGCGCGTCGATGCCGCGGCGCAGCGGACGTTCTGGGAGCCGCTCGACGAGCTGATCGGCGCGACCGCCCCGGATGCGCCCATCGCGCCGCTCGTCCCCGGCGGCGAGCTCGCCCGGTAGACGCCGGAAGCGGCCGCGCGGCGGCGCGGCCGGCTGTATCGTCCCGCCCTCGACTGGCCGGTCAGCCAACGCCGTCAAAGGAGCGACGCCGTGGACCTCAACGACACTCCCGAGCAGGCGCGGTACCGCGCGCAGGTGCGCGCCTGGCTGGACGAGCACAAGGCCGGGGCGCCCGCCGAGCAGGACGACGACGACCCCGCGTACATCGACGCGCGGCGCGCGTGGCAGGGCAGGCTGGCGGCGGCGGGGCTCGCGGGCGTGACGTGGCCGGTCGAGCTCGGCGGCCAAGGCCTCGGGCCGATCGAGCACGTCATCGTCGGCCAGGAGATCGCGCGCGCGAAGGTTCCCGGCATCCTCGACGTGATCGGCGTCGGGATGCTCGGGCCGACGATCATCGCCCACGGCAGCGAGGAGCAGAAGAGCCGCTACCTCGGCCCGATGCTGCACGGCGACGAGGTCTGGTGCCAGCTCTTCTCCGAGCCTGCGGCCGGATCGGACCTCGCGGCGGTGCAGGCGCGCGCGGTGGTGCAGGACGACGGCTCCTGGCGCCTGTCGGGGCAGAAGGTCTGGACGACGAACGCGCATTTCGCCGCCTTCGGGCTGCTGCTGGCGCGGACGGACCCCGACGTCCCGAAGCACAAGGGGCTGACGATGTTCATCGTGCCGATGGACGCCGAGGGCGTCACGATCCGCGGGCTGCGCCAGATCTCCGGCGAGGCGGAGTTCAACGAGGTCTTCTTCGACGACGTGCGGCTCGAGCCCGGCGCCGTCGTCGGCGGCGTCGGCAACGGCTGGGCCACGGCGCTGACGACGCTCATGTTCGAGCGGCTGACGATCGGGCTCGGATCGGACGGGCTCGGCTACCGGCCCGAGCGCTACGCGGCGGCGATCGCGTCCGACGAGCACGCCCGCACGGACCCCGAGGTGCGGCGCAGGCTCGGCGAGCTGTGCGTCGAGCTGCTGGCCGTCAAGTTCGCCGGCTACCGGATGCTCAGCGCGCTGCAGCAGGGCCAGATCCCGGGCCCCGAGGCCGGCCTGGCGAAGGTGACGACCGTCCGCGCGGCGATCGCCGCCGGCGACCTCATCGCCGACGTGCTCGGTCCCGACGCGCTCGCCGAGGAAAGCGAGTGGGCGTACATGATCTCGTTCCTGCCGGGCCTGAAGTCGGCGGGCGGGACCGAGGAGATCCTGCGCAACACGATCGGCGAGCGGGTGCTGGGGCTGCCGCCCGAGCCGCGGCTGGACAAGGGGATCCCGTTCAGCGAGCTGCGCGCCAAGGAGCGCGCGGGGGCGAGCCCGCGATGAACCTCGAGCTGACCGACGAGCAGAGCTTCCTGCGCGAGGCCGCGCGCGAGGCGCTCTCGCGCGTCAAGACGGTCGCGGCCGCGCGCGACGCCCTCGAGGACCCGACGGCGCGGCCCGATCTGTGGCCCGTGGCGCGCGAGGCCGGCTGGTCGGGCTTGCTCGTGAGCGAGCAGGCCGGTGGCGCCGCGCTGAGCGCGTTCGACGCGATGCTCGTGATGATCGAGGCGGGGCGGGTGCTGGCGGGGGTCGAGTTGCTCGGGCATCTGCCGGCGTCGTCGCTGCTCGATGCGGGCGGCGACGAGCGGACGGCGGCCGTCGCCGAGGGCGAGCTGCGCGCCTGCTTCGTCGCCGCGGCGCCGCCGAGCGACGTGCACGAGAGCTGGACGGTGGAGCCGCCGGCGGGCTCGGTGCGGCGGCCGGCGCCGGTGCTGGCCGGCGACGGGACGCTCAGCGGCAGCATCGCCTGGGTAGCCGACGTGCCGGGGGCGGATCTCTTCGTCGTGGCGTGCACGCAGGCCGGCGACGGTGCGCCTGCGGCGGTCGTCGTCGACAGCGGCGAGGCCCGCGTGCGGAGCGCGGTGCGCTACGACGCCACCCGCGCGCTCGGCCACGTGACGTTCGACGGCGCCGCGTGCACGGTCGTCGAGGGCGTCGCGGGCGCGCAGCTCGCGCGCGCGTGGTACCTGGCGCAGGCGCTGCTCGCCGCTGAATCGCTCGGGGCGGTCGAGACCGCGCTGTCGATGTCGGTGGCCTACGCCAAGGAGCGCTTCACGTTCGGCCGCGCGATCGGCTCCTACCAGGCGGTCAAGCACAGCCTCGTCGAGGTCCTGCGGCTGCGCGAGAACACCTACTCGCTGCTGCTCTACGCCGGCTGGGCCTACGAGGACAAGCCCGACGAGTTCGCGCTGGCCGCGAGCGCCGCGCGCTCCTCGGCCGGCCGCGCGCTGGACTACGCGAGCCGCGCGATGATCTCCGTCCACGGCGGCATCGGCGCCACCTGGGAGCACGACGCGCCGCTGTTCTTCCGCCGCGCCCAGCTCTCGCGACGGCTGCTCGGAGGGGCCGGCGACGCCACGGACCGCGTCGCCGGAGAGCTCCTGGGCGCCGTTCGGGGAGCGACCACGACCGGCGCCGAGGAGGCATAGCTCAGCTGACAGAGCGCCCGATCGCCGTGCGCGACGGCGCGCGTGATGCGGCCGCGCTACTCGACGGTCAGCGTGCCCTCCATGCCGGCCTCGCGATGCCCATCGACGGAGCAGTAGTAGGCATAGCGGCCGGGCTCGAGCTCGACCGACACGCTGTCCTCGGAGCTCGTGATGACGTCCGTGCCGGCGACCTTCTCGCCGTCCTGCTCGACGTTGAAGTCGTGCGGAACGCTGGCCTCGTTGGCGAACTCGAACGTGACGGAGCCCGCGGGCGCGCTCAGCGAAGACTGCACGTACTCGAGCTGTCCGCCCGGATCGGCGGCGACTTCGACGGTCTCGCCGGCCTCGGTGCCGCCCGTATCGGGCTGAGTCGCGGCCGGAGGCGGCGGCGCCGCCGGCTCGTCGTCGTCGTCGCCGCACGCGGCCAGGCCGCTGCCGGCCAGAGCCAGCGCGGCGACGAGGGCGGTCATGCTCTTCATCGACATCGCCACTCCTTTCGCCTCGGCCCGCGCGTGAGATCCTCCGCGGGCACGCCACCGATCTTACGCCCGGGCGTCCTTCGCGGCGCCGGCGGCGGACAGCAGGCGGGCCAACTCGTGTGCAGGCCGCCGACGGGTATTCGGGACGCATGGCTGAGCCTCACCTGCCCGAGTGGCGCGAGGGTACAGTGGCCATCCTGTCGACGGTCGACGCCGGGACGCCGCACGCCATCCCGATCTCCACGGCCGTCCGCGCCGGGCCGCGACGCGTGCTGTTCGCGCTCGCGCACAGCCGTGGATCGCTTGCGCGGCTGCATGCCGACACTCGCGCGGCGCTGACGCTCATCGGCGCCGTCGACGTGGCGTTCACCGCCCGCGGGCGAGCGGCCGTCGTCGCCGAGTCGATCGCGCCTGCCGAGAACGTGGCAGCGGTCGCGCTCGAGGTCGAGCACGTCGAGCAACACGGCCGCACGGAGTTCGAGATCCTCGACGGCGTGCGCTGGCAGTGGCTCGACGAGGCGTCGCGACAACGCGACGCGCAGGTTCGCGCCGCGCTGCGCGAGCTGGCCCGGGGCGCGTGAGCAGCAGGCGCGGCGAGGGGCTCCCCCCTGCTGCTCTACGAGCCGCTCTCGCGGCACCTTCTCGCCGGCCTCGGCGGCGCCGGGTCGCGGCATCGGAGCGGCTGCTGGGCGCGCGGGCGGCGACTACAATCGGCGCCGAGGGGCCATAGCTCAGCTGGGAGAGCGCCTGCTTTGCAAGCAGGAGGTCACCGGTTCGATCCCGGTTGGCTCCATTGGGCGGATTTGCAGGCACTTCGCGGCCTTATCAGCCGAGCGCGTTCGATGTCGGATCGAATAGCGCGCACACTCCGCGCACTCCAGGTTCACGCGCGGCGCGAATAGCTGCCTCGGCCGTCACACGCTGGCCGGGGTCGACGTCCTCGAAGATCCCGGCGTAATGGCGGTCGCACACGGCGACGCTGTGGCCGGCTTGGCGTGCGACTTCGAGCAGCGTGTAGCCCTCCCACGCCAGCAGCGACACGAATGAGCCGCGCAGGTCATACGGAACGGGCGTCGGCAGGCCGACCGCGCGGGCGTGTGGCTTGTAG
>DATMJM010000036.1:0-2831 GCA_035553935.1 Solirubrobacteraceae bacterium | reverse complement strand
ACATGCTGCGGCTGTACGGCATCCCGGAGTCCGAGATCGCCGCGACGCTGCGCGCCGCGGAAGGGGAGGGGGTCGAGCTCGACCGGCTCGAGATCACGACGTGCCTGCGTCGCGGCGAGGTCGAGGTCGGCACGCGCTATCGGCCTGGCGACGCGGCGGCCTACGAGGCGTTCGCGGCGCTCGTGCGCGCCCGCCATCCGGAGACGCTGTTCTCGGATGACGGCACGGCGGTCGACGACCAGGTGTTCTCACTGCTGCGCGGCGACGGGTCGACGATCGCGGTCGCCGAGTCCTGCACCGGCGGACTGCTGTGCGCCCGGCTGACCGAGCGGCCGGGATCGTCGGAGGTCGTGCGCGGTGGTCTGGTCGTGTACTCCGACGCATCCAAGGCGGCGCTTGCCGGCGTCGATCCGGGGCTGATCGAGCGCGCCGGCGCCGTCTCCGAGGAGGTCGCGGCCGCGCTGGCCGACGGTGCCCGCGCGTCGCTCTGCGCCGATGTCGGCGTCGGGATCACCGGCATCGCCGGACCGGGCGGAGCGACGCCGCACAAGCCGGTCGGGCTCGTCTGGCTGTCGGTCAGCCACCGCGACGGCCGGCGGCTCACGCGCTCGGTCACGCTGCCTGGCGGCCGCGCCGACGTCCGCGACCGCTCGACGACCGTGGCGCTGCACCTCGTCCGCCGGCTGCTGCTCGCGCGCGACGGCTGACGCGCCGTGCGCCTGTTCGTCGCGCTCGACCTGCCCGGCGGCGTGCGCGCGGCCCTCGCGGCGTGGGCCGACGAGGCGGCGCCGGCGGTCGTGCGGCGCGTCCCGGCGGCAAACCTGCACGTCACGCTCGCGTTCCTCGGCTCGCGCGACGAGGACGCGGCGCGCTCGATCGCGCAGCTGCTGCCCGCCCTGGCCCGGCCGCTCGGCGTGCAGCGCACGGCGGACGCGCTGTGGCTGCCGCCGCGCCGGCCCGGCGTTCTGACGGTCGCGCTGCGCGCGGGCGACGCGCTCGGCGCGCTGCAGCGCGATGCGGTCGCGGCGCTCGCGGCCGCGATCGCGTACGAGCCCGAGCGGCGTCCGTTCCGCCCGCACGTGACGGTGGGCCGTGTCCCGCGCGGGACCCGTCTGGACACGCGGCGCGAGCTGCGCCCGGCGGCACCGCAGCTGTCGTTCCACGCGCCCGCGCTGGTCCTCTACCGCTCGCAGACGGGCGCGGGCGGTGCGCGCTACGAGGCGCTGGAGCGGGTCGCGCTGGGTTGAGCGGGGCGCGTGCGCCTGTGCACGCCTCGCGCCGCCCTCAGATGCGCGCGCGGGGCACGGTCGAGCCTTCAGACCCGCTTCACGAGCGCGTGCGCGAACCAGCCGCGCGCGAGCACGGCGCGCAACGACCCGCCGCCACGCGCCTCACGCAGCGCGCGCGCCGCCGCTCAGCCCGCGCGTCGCGCGCCCGCGGGGGGCCGGTGCTCGCCGTGCGAGCGCTCGTAGGCGCGCATGAACGCGTCGTGGGAGTCGTGGATCCGCGTGATCAGGCCGGCGACTTCGTCGAGGTTGCGCCGCCCGCGCCTCGTGAGCCGGTAGAAGTGGCGCGCGGGCCCGTCGGCGGGCGCCAGCCAGCGCGACTCGAGCCAGCCGTCACGTTCGAGCTGCCGCAGGGCGCGGTACATCGCGGCCGGCTCGACGTCGATGCCGTGGCGCTCGAGCCGGCGGCGCAGGCCGTAGCCGTAGCTCGCCGCGCCCTCGAGGACCAGCAGCAACCATGCCGACAGCAACTCGCGTTCGAGGCGGACGGGCGCGGAGGGCTTGACGACGGGCGCCTGCTTGCGATCGCCGGCCGCGTCGCGCCGCGCCTGCGGCCCGCGCCGCCGCCCTGAGTCTCCGTAGGCGCGCTGGAACGCACCGTGCACGTCGCGGACGTCCGCGATCGCGGCGGCGGCCTCCTCGAGGGCGGCCGGCGCCTTCGCGGTCGTCCGGTACAGCCGCCGCTGAGGCCCCGCATCGGACTTCGTCCAGCTCGACACGAGCAGCCCTTCGCGCTCGAGATGGCGCAGCCGCCGGTAGATGGCGGCGGGATCCACGCGTACGCCGTGCTCCTCGAGCCGGCGGCGCAGCGCCCAGCCGTAGCCCGCGTCCTCGACGAGCAGCAGCAGCCATGCCGTCAGCAGCTGCCTGTCGGACTGGCGTGAGGCGATTGTTTCGGTCTGGGTGGGCAAGACGGGACCTCCGAGGCGAGCCGTGCCTGAACGATATTTCCTTATATGCCTTAGACATATACCCGGTCTGGCGGTTGCGTCGCCGCACGATCCCGTCACGAATCGGTGTTGAATCGTTGCAGGCACCCGTCCTAGCCTGGCCTTCTGTCCGATCCGGCCCGTAGCGTGCGCTGTTCGATCCAGCAGAAAGGCTTTCGAGTACCCATGGCTCTGACCGACACCGAGAAGACCGCCAAGGCCCGCAACGACGCTCTGCAGGGCGCGCTCACGCAGATCGAGCGCGAGTTCGGCAAGGGAACGATCATGCGCATGGGCGACGAGGGCGCGCAGGTGAAGGTCAACGCCATCCCGACGGGTGCGCTGTCGCTGGACCTCGCGCTCGGGATCGGCGGCATGCCGCGCGGGCGGATCGTCGAGGTCTTCGGCCCTGAGTCCTCGGGCAAGACGACGCTCGTCTACCACGTCCTCGCCGAGGCCCAGAAGCTCGGGGGCATCTGCGCGTTCATCGACGCCGAGCACGCCATGGACCCCGGGTACGCCAAGAACATCGGCGTCGACGTCGACGAGCTGCTCGTGTCGCAGCCCGATCACGGCGAGCAGGCGCTCGAGATCGCGGACCTGCTCGTCAGGTCCG
>DATMJM010000035.1:0-3129 GCA_035553935.1 Solirubrobacteraceae bacterium | reverse complement strand
GCACGCTGGTGATCGAGACGACCTTCGCCACCGAGACGGGCACGGTGCGGCTGCTCGACGCGATGGCCTTCGCCGCGGGCCAGCGCGGCCACGAGCTCGGCTTCGACGCGCCGCACGAGCTGCTGCGCAGCGTCGAGTGCGTGGCCGGCGGCGTCGAACTCGAGATGGAGCTCGCGCCGCGCCCGCAGTACGGGCTCATCAAGCCGCTCGTCCGCCTCGAAGACGGTGGCGCGCGCACGTTCGGGTCCGACCGGTTCGCCGTGCGCGCGAGCGTGCCGCTGGCCGTCGACGACTCGACGATCCATGCGTCGTTCGCGCTGACCGGCGGACAGCGGGCAAGCTTCTCGATGCGCTGGGCGCCGCCCGACATGCGCGATGCGCCCGCACCGACGCCGGCCGGCGAGGTCCGCGCGCGCATCGAGGACACCGCCGCGGCATGGCGCTCGTGGGAGGCCGACCACGACATCTACGAGGGACCGCACCGCGAGCTCGTGCGGCTGAGCTCGCGGGTGCTCAAGGGGCTGACGTACCGGCCGACGGGCGCGATCGTCGCCGCGGCGACGACGTCGCTGCCCGAGACCGTCGGCGGCGAGCGCAACTGGGACTACCGCTTTTCGTGGATTCGCGACTCGAGCCTCACGCTCGAGGCGCTCTACATCGGCGCCTGCTCGGACGAGGCCGAGGAGTTCGTCTCGTTCATGACGAGCTCCGCCGGCGGTCGCGCCGGCGAGGGCTCGCTTCAGATCATGTACGGGATCGGCGGCGAGCACGACCTCTCCGAGCGCGAGCTGCCACACCTGCGCGGCTGGCGCGACTCGCGCCCGGTGCGCGTCGGCAACGGCGCCTGGAATCAGGTCCAGCTCGACGTCTACGGCGAGCTGCTCAACGCGATCTACCTCTACCGCGAGCGGATCGGCGACCTGCATCCGGAGATCCAGGCGTTCGTCGCGGATCTGGCCGACACCGCCGCGCGGCGCTGGCCGGAAACCGACTCCGGCATGTGGGAGATGCGCGGCGAGCCGCGCCACCACCTGTCCTCGAAGGTCCTGTGCTGGACGGCGCTCGACCGCGCGGTCAAGCTCGCGCCGCAGCTCGGCGACTACGCGAAGGCCAGCGAGTGGGCGACGGCGGCGGACGAGATCCGCGCGGCGGTGCTCGAGCGCGGCTGGAGCGAGAGGCAGCGGGCGTACGCGCAGTCCTTCGACTCCGACGAGCTCGACGCCGCCCAGCTGCTGATGCCGATCCTCGGCTTCCTGCCGGCGACCGACGAGCGCATGCGCGCGACGATCGAGGCGATCGACCGCGAGCTGACCGAAGACGGCCTCGTGCTGCGCTACCGCAGCGCCGAGGGCCTCAACGCCGACGGCCTCAGCGGGGAGGAGGGGACGTTCGTGATCTGCTCGTTCTGGCTGGTCTCGTGCCTCGCGCAGGCGGGCGAGATCGAGCGCGCGGAGGCGCTGTTCGACCGCCTCGTCGGGTACGCCAACGACCTCGGGCTGCTCGCCGAGGAGATCGACACCGCGAACGCCGAGCAGCTCGGGAACTTCCCGCAGGCGTTCAGCCACATCGGCCTGATCACGGCCGCGTGGGAGATCGACAAGGCCC
Organism: Solirubrobacteraceae bacterium; assembly: GCA_035553935.1. GTDB lineage: Bacteria > Actinomycetota > Thermoleophilia > Solirubrobacterales > Solirubrobacteraceae > CADCVQ01. The sequence continues at coordinate 1,524 of DATMJM010000035.1, read as the reverse complement.
GCGGAGCGCGCGCATGACCCGCTTGGACTACGACGTCATCGTCCTCGGCGGAGGTCCCGCCGGCGAGCACTGCGCGGGCCACCTCGCCGAGGGCGGCCTGAGGGTCGCGATCGTCGAGCGCGAGCTGCTCGGCGGCGAGTGCTCGTACTGGGCCTGCATCCCCTCCAAGACGCTGCTGCGACCGGGCGAGGCGCTGCAGGCGGCGCGCGAGGCGCCCGGGGCGCGCGAGGCTGTGGACGGCGGACCGGATGTCGCACAGGCGCTCGCCTGGCGCGACTTCATGGTCGGCGGCTACGACGACGGCGGCCAGGCCGCCTGGGCCGACCGCGCCGGCATCGACGTGATCCGCGGCGACGGGCGCCTCGACGGGCCCGGCCGGGTGACCGTCGACGGCGCCGTCCACACGGCGCGCGACGTCGTGATCGCGACCGGCTCGTCGCCGTTCCTGCCGCCGATCGCCGGACTGGCCGAGCTGCCGGGCGTCTGGACGAACCGCGAGGCCACCGGCCTGCGCGAGATCCCGCCGCGGCTGCTCGTGCTCGGCGCGGGCCCGGTCGGGGTGGAGATGGCACAGGCCGTGGCGCGGCTGGGCGGCTCGGTGGCGATCGTCGAGGGCGCCGGCCACGTGCTGCCGCGCGAGCCCGAGCCGCTCGGCGCGGCGCTCGGCGCGGCGCTGACGTCCGAGGGCATCGAGCTGTGGCTCGGACAGCGCGCCACGGCGGCACGCTTCGACGACGGCGAGTACGTGCTCGAGCTGCCCGAGGGCGGCGAGCTGCGCGGCGACCGGCTGCTCGTCGCCACCGGCCGCCGGCCGCGCGTGCAGGACATCGGCCTGGACAGCGTCGGCGTCGAGCCGCGCGCGGGCGCCATCGCGATCGACGCGCGCATGCGGGCCGCGGACGGCCTGTGGGCGATCGGCGACGTGACCGGCATCTGGCCGCTGACGTACGTCGGCAAGTACCAGGCCCGGGTCGCGGCGGCCAACATCCTCGGCGGCGCCCGCGGCGCCGACTACTCCGCTGTGCCCCGCGTCGTGTTCTGCGACCCGCAGGCGGCGGCGGTCGGTGAGGCCGACGGTGCGCTGATCGCGACCGTTGCGCTCTCCGAGGTGCCGCGCACCGCCACCTATACGCGCGCCTACGACTCCAAGCCGGGCTTCCTGACGCTCGTCTCCGACGGCGAGCGCCTCACCGGCGCCTACGCGCTCGGACCCGAGGCGGGCGAGTGGCTGCAGCAGGCGACGGTCGCGATCCGCGCCAGACTGCCGCTCGAGCTGCTCAACGACGTCATCCAGCCGTTTCCGACCTTCTCGGAGGCCTTCCTGCACGCGCTCGAGGCGCTGGCCGCGAAGGTCCCGGCCGCCGCATAGGTCGAAGCGGGCGGCGGCGCGACGATGGACAACCTCGGCGAGTCGCTGGCCTGGGGGCTCGTCATCGGCGCAAGCCTCGTGCTCGGCGCCGCCGCCGCGGCGCGGCTGCGCCTGCCGGCCCGCGTCGCCGCGACGCTGACGGCGTTCGGCGGCGG
>DATMJM010000034.1:0-6364 GCA_035553935.1 Solirubrobacteraceae bacterium | reverse complement strand
CCGCGGCGGCTTGGCACCGACCACGTCGGCGAGGTAGGTGAGCACCTCGCCGACCCGCGCGGGCTCGTCGTCGACGATGTTGTAGATCGCGCCCGGCTGCGCTCGCTCGAGTGCGCCGACGGTCGCCGCCGCGGCGTCATCGATGTGCACGAGCGACCAGACCGCTCGACTCTTGCCGACGAGCGGGAAGCGGCGCTTGCGGATCATCTCGAGCTGCTCGCCGCGACGCGCGAGGCCCGTGCCCGGCCCGTAGAAGCCGCCGTAGCGGAGCACGATCCCGCCGAAGTCCAGCACGGCGCGCTCGAGGTGCTTGATCGCGTCGATCGTCGAGCGCATCTGCGGTGCCGGTGCCGGGTCGAGCGGGTCGTCCTCGGTCTTGACCGGACCTCCGGTGCGCGCGTAGGGGTGACCGGCGTAGCTCTGGGCGACAAAGCGCTTGACCTCCGCGGCGCGAGCGGCCGCCAGCAGGTTGTCGGTCCCGTCCGTACGCAGCCGGTTGGTGAGCTCGAAGCTCCTCTCGAAGTGCCGGAAGTCGACGTTCGACAGCGCGGTCAGCTGGTGGACGATCGCGTCGGGCTTCGCCTGCGCGACGGCCGCGATGACGGCATCGCGGTCGAGCGCGTCGAGGATCACCGGCTCGGCGCCCGAGACCCGCAGCTCAGCGGCCTTTGCTTGACTGCGAGTCGTTCCGATGACGTCGTGGCCATGCTCCTTGAGCTCCCGGATCAGCGGCTTGCCGATCGCTCCCGTAGCTCCTGCCAGGAAGATCTTCATCACGTTTCCTTTCCTCGTTTCGTCTTGTAAGACGAGAGAGGTGCACACCACGTGACAACGACGGCGACGGGCGACGCGCGAGCGCTCCTGTTCTCCCTGGCCTACCGCATGGTCGGGTCGGCCGGCGATGCCGAGGACCTGGTTCAGGAGGCCTTCCTGCGCCTGCATCGCGAGCAGAGGAAGGGGACCGAGATCGCGTCTCCGAAGGCATTCCTGACGAGGGTCGCCACGCGGCTGGCGATAGACCACCTGCGGTCGGCGCGCGTGCGGCGCGAGGAGTACGTCGGCGAGTGGCTGCCGGAGCCGCTGCTCGTCGACCCGGGGCCGACGCCGGCCGACGAGGCCGAGACGAGCGACACGCTCTCGCTCGCGTTCCTTGTCCTACTCGAGAGCCTCTCGCCGCTCGAACGCGCGGTCTTCCTCCTGCACGACGTGTTTGGCTACTCGCACGCCGAGATCGCCGAGATCGTCGGCAAGCGCGAGGAGAACTGCCGCCAGATCGCCTCACGCGCACGGCGCGCGGTCGACGAGCGCCGGCCGCGCTTCGATCCCCCCGACGAGGAGCGCCGACGCGTCGCAGAGCGCTTCTTCGCGGCGCTGGCGGGCGATGTCTGCGACATCGCGGCGGTGCTCGCCGAGGACGTCGTCATGCACGGCGACGGCGGCGGCAAGGTTCCGTCGATCGCGCGTCCGCTGGTCGGCGCCGACCGCGTCAGCCGCGCGTGGTCGAACTGGGCGAAGCTGGGTCTGCGCATGGCCGCGCAGCTCGAGATGACGCTTGTCAACGGACAGCCGGGCGCGCTGCTGAAGACCGCCGACGGCGCGCTCCTCACGGTCGTCTCACTCGACATCGTCGAAGGCCGCGTCAAGGAGATCCGCAACATCCTCAACCCAGACAAGCTCGACCACCTCGGCCCCGTCGCAGACGCCAACGAGCTCTTGCGCGCATCACGCGGCCGCTAGCGGCTCGACAGCGGGCCCTCGCACCCTTCTGCATGGCGCCCGCGAGGCGCGGAGGACCAAGCCCTGCAAAACAGGAGTGGGCGATCCAGGACTCGAACCTGGGACCTCTTCCTTATCAGAGAAGCGCTCTAACCGACTGAGCTAATCGCCCGTTAGGGCCGTTGAGTTTAGATGATCGATTCGCCGACCCGTGAAATCAGACATCTTCGCGGTCACGCCACTGCGCGAGGGCGCAGCCGGCGCGCCAGCGCGAGGGCCTCGTCGGCGTCGTCGAAGGCCAGCTCGACGCGGTAGCCGGTGCCGCGCGCCTTGACGGTGACCTCGACGCCGAGCGCTCCGCCGAGCGCATCGGCGATCTGCGCGGCGGCGGCCTGCTGGTCGGGGTGCGGAGCGGCCGCCGCGCGCGCCGGCGAGCCTCCGCCGCGCGCATCGTTCGCCGCGCGGGCGCGCGCCTCGAGCACGCGCACCGACCAGCCCTCGAGCGCCGCCGCGCGCGCCAGGCGCCGGCGGTCGCCGTGGTCGGCGGCGAGCAGCAGGGCGCGGCCGTGGCCCTCGCTCAGCTCGCCGCGCTCGAGCGGCTCCAGCGCCTCGTCGGGCAGGTCGAGCAGGCGCAGAAGGTTCGTCACGGCGACGCGACTGCGCCCGACGCGCAGCCCGACCGACTCGCGCGTGAGCCCGAGCTCCTCGACGAGGGCGGCGCAGGCGCGCGCCTCCTCGACGGGGTTGAGGTCCTCGCGGGCCATGTTCTCGATCAGTGCCGCCTCGAGCGCCTCGGCATCGTCGCGCTCGCGAACGAGCGCCGGCACAGTCTCCAGTCCGGCGATCTGCGCGGCGCGCCAGCGCCGCTCCCCCGCCACGAGCTCGTAGGTGCCGCCCGGGAGCGGCCGTACGAGCACCGGCTGCAGCACGCCGCGCTCGCGCAGCGAGCCCGCAAGCGCCTCCAGCGCCGCGGCGTCGAACGACCGCCGCGGCTGGCGCGGGTTGGGAACGATGAGCTCGACCGGCAGCGAGCGCAGGTCGTCGCTCGCGCCGGCCGGGGCGCTCGAGACCGAGAGGATCGCCGCCAGGCCGCGGCCCATCCCGCGCGACGGTCCGCTCATGGCGCGGCCCCCGCTCGCACGACCTCCTTGGCGAGCTCGAAGTACGCGTCGGCGCCCGCGCAGTGCGGATCGTGATGCGTCACCGGCCGGCCGTAGCTCGGCGCCTCGCCGATCCGCACGTTGCGCGGGATAACCGTGTCGAAGACGAGCGCCGGGAAGTGCTCGCGCACCTCGCGCTCGACGTCGCGCGCCAGCCGCGTGCGGCCGTCGTGCATCGTCAGCAGCATCCCGGCGACCGTCAGGCGCGGGTTGAGCTCGCGCTGGATCAGGGCCAGCGTGTCGAGCAGCCCGGCAAGGCCCTCGAGCGCGAAGTACTCGGTCTGCACGGGCACGATGACGCGGTCTGCCGCGACAAGCGCGTTGACCGTGAGCGGGCCGAGCGACGGCGGACAGTCGAGCAGGACGTATTCGAAGCGTTCGCGCACGCCCGCGAGCGCCTCGCGCAGGCGCGTCTCTGAGCCGGGCTCGCGCGGCAGCTCGCTGTTGGCGCCGGCGAGGTCGGGGTGCGCGGGGACGAGCTTGAGCCGCTCGATCGCGGTGTCGCAGACGGCCTCGTCCAGCGCGCAGCGTCCGGCCAGCACGTCGTAGACGCCGGGCCGGGTGTCCTTCGCCACGCCGAGGCCGAGCGTGGCGTTGGCCTGCGGATCGATGTCCACGAGCAGAGTGGGGAAGCCCGCCTCGGCGATGCAGGCGGCGACGTTGACGGCCGTCGTCGTCTTGCCGACTCCGCCCTTCTGGTTGGCGATCGCGTAGACGGTGCCCATCCCCGCAGACGGTAGCGGGGGGAACGGTCGGAGCCCGCGAGGGTTCGGCGCCGAACCCTCGACTCTCGACGTCAACCTGAGGCTGTGAGCGGGCGTTTGCGGGCGGTTCCCGGCCGGCGCGGGAACCTTTGCGGCGTCGAAGCGACCTTCACGTAGAGGTGCAGGTGCAGATGTTCGGCCCCGTCCCATGGCTGGACCGGCAGCACCTCGGCAAGCTCGAGGCCGGTCTGCGCCGCCGCCGCCACGCCCGCGGCCTCCTCTGCGTCGTCGCGGCGGCCCTTCCAGGCGACGAGCGCCCCGCCCGCAGCGAGCAGCGGTGCGGCGTACTCGACCAGCACCGCCAGGGGAGCGACGGCGCGCGCCGTGGCGAGATCGCGCGTTCCGATGCCGGCCTTCCACGCTTCGGCGCGCTGCGGCACGACCTCCACGTTCGCGAGCCCCATCTCGGCTGTGGCGCGCTCGAGAAACGCGCACTTGCGCCGGTTGGCCTCGACAAGAGCCACGTTCGCCGCCGGCAGCGCCGCCGCGAGCACGAGGCCCGGAAACCCGCCGCCCGAGCCGAGGTCGGCGATCCGTCGCGCGTCGCGCACGCGGCCGATCTCGAGCGCGACGAGTGCGTCCGCCACATGCGTGTCGACGGCGGCCGCGGGGTCGCGCACCGCTGTCGGGGCGCTCGCGTCGGCGGCGATCAGCGCGAGCAGCCGCTCGAGCGCGACGGTCGTCGGCCGCGACAGGGCGTGGCGCTCGGCAAGCTCGCGCAGACGGGCGGTGGCGGTCACCGGTCGCGGCGCCCCCGCACCCGCGCGATGTAGCCGCCGTAGCGCTCGTGCAGGTCGGCCAGCCGCGCGGCCGCGTGCGCGTCGAGCTCGGGCACGACGAGCTCGTCGAGCACCGGCAGGACGTCGTCGACGAGCGCCGGGCCGCGCGCCACCCACTGAAAGTACGAGCGTCCCCCGTGGTGGTAGGGCCCGTACAGGCGCGAGCGCGGGAAACGCGCGACGAGCCAGCGCATGAGCGACTCGTGGCGGACGTGCTTGCGCAGCATGATGTGCGGCTGCTTGCCGTCGCCGCCGAAGGAGCCCTCGCTCATGAGGATCCCCGCGACGAGCCCGCGTTCGGTCTCGCTCAACACGCCCCCAAGTGTTTCACCGAGGGGAAAAACGTGAAACGGCGAAGTGCGCTACGGCGTCAGCGGAGCGACGACGAGGTGGCGATCCGGCTCGTCGCCCTCGGAGTACGTCTGGACCGCGTCGTTGTCGCGCAGGTACTCGTGCACGAGCCGGCGCTCGCTGGCAGTCATCGCGTCCAGCGCGACCGGGCGCCGTGCACGCAGGGCGTCTTCGACGGCCCGGTCCGCCTGCCGGCGCAGGATCGCCTCGCGGCGGTCGCGGTAGCCCTCGGCGTCGACGACGATCCGGCGGCCGTGCTCGGCGCGCGCGCCGGCGACCCGCTGGGCGAGGTGCTGCACGGCGTCGATCGTCTGCCCGTGGCGGCCGATGAACAGCCCCAGATCCTCGCCGTGGACGATCCCGGTGCAGGTCTCGCCGTCATCGGTGATCTCGACCGTCGCGTCGAGGCCCAGGCCCTCGACGAGGCGCTCGAGCAGCTCCTGGACGGCGGCGGCGGGATCGTCGCCCATCAGCGCCTGCGCCCCGATCGCTTCTTCTTCTTGCGCGGCGGGCGCGGCGGCGGCCCGCCGGGCGCCGGCTTCGCGGTCGCGGCGGCGGGCTCCTTGGGGGCGGCGACGCCGCCGGTCAGCTTGCTGAAGAAGCCGCCTCCGGAGTCGTCGTCCCCGCCGCCCGCCGGCTGGACAGGCACGATCGGCCCGAGCTTCTTGCGGATCACGTAGCCCTGGCCGACGGTCCAGAGGTTCGTCGTGATCCAGTACACGAGCAGGCCCGCCGGGAACTCGTAGAGCAGGATGAAGATCGCGAACACGAGCGGCAGCCCGTACATGAGCATCTGCTGGTTGCGATCGGGCGATGTCGGCGTCAGCAGCGTCGACAGCAGCTGCGACCCGACGTAGAGGATCATCAGCGCCGCCAGCACCCAACCCGTCGCGCCGGCAGTCAGGTCCGGGATGAACAGGAACTGCTCGGCGCCCGTCGGGTCGGGGATCTCGCCGCACGGCGGCAGCTTGCCGTCAGCACCGGCCACGACGCCGGGGGCGTTGCCGCAGATCTCGTTTCGCAGATCGTTCTGCAACAGGTAGAAGAGCCCGATGAAGAACGGAAACTGCGCCAGCAGCGGCAGACAGGACGCGAAGGGGTTGATCTTGTTCTCCGCGTAGAACTTCATGATCTCCTGCTGCTGGCGCTGCTTGTCGTCCTTGTACTTCTTCTGCAGCTCCTTGAGCTTCGGGGCCACGGCGGCCATCGCGCGCATCGACTTGAACTGCTTGACGGTGAGCGGCGCCATCGCGGCGCGCACGAGCACGGTCAGCAGCACGATCGACATGCCCCAGCCGACGCCGAGCGTGTCGTGGATCCACACGAGGATCGGCTCGAGCACGTCCACGAGGAACTGGAGCGGCGCGATGAGGGCGAGGTGGGTCATGACGATGGGCCGGGGCGCGAGACTGCAGAGAACAGGCGCTGGTCCTCGACCGGGTCGTATCCCCCGTTGCTGAAGGGGTTGCAGCGCAGCACGCGCCACGTCGCCAGCACCAGCCCGCGAAGTATGCCGAACTGCCGCAGCGCCTGGATGGCGTAGGCCGAACACGTCGGCTCGTACTTGCAGCGGCGCGGCAGCGCTGGTGAGATC